>NZ_JAJAFX010000037.1:0-52865 GCF_025384845.1 Photorhabdus temperata
TGATGAATGCACAACGGATCAGGATACGGGGTTTCCGTCGCATTCCAGTTTTCCAGCAATAACCTGCGCTCTGCCGGTGTCAAAATATCGATTTCTCCAACAGGCTGTTGAGGATCAACTACCATCGCTTGCAGTACCGTGCGCAAATACCCCACATAGCGCTCGATTGTGGGTTGATCAAACAGGGCCGTGGCATAACCCAAAGATCCCACAATCCTGCTATTCTCTTCAGACAGTTCCAATTCCAGATCAAACTTAACTGTGTCTGTTTCAAGAACAGAATCAACAAGCGAGACAGCCAACTCGGGCAGTTCCCATTCCGGGCTCTCATTGTTCTGCCAGGCAAACATCACCTGGAACAACGGGGTATGCGCCAGTCGGCGCGGTGGCTGCACGATTTCCACCACCTGTTCAAACGGCAGGTCCTGATGCGCCTGTGCCGCCAATGCGGTTTGCCGCACACGCGCCAGCAATTCAATGACATTCGGCGCATCCGATAAATCAATACGTAACGCCAACGTATTGACAAAGAAACCGATCAGGGGTTCCACTTCCTGGTGACTGCGGCCCGCACTCGGTGTGCCGATAACCAGATCGTCCTGACCTGACAGGCGCGACAGGACCATCGCCCAAGCTGACAACAGGGTCATGAATAACGTAACGCCCTGCTGTTCGCTCAGGTGCTTAAGAGATGCCGTTAATTCCGCATCCAGATCGATGAGCATAACCCCCGCGGCAAACGACTGCTGAGGCGGACGTGGCCGATCGGTTGGTAAATCCAACAACACGGGGGCGTCAGCCAGCAGGGTACGCCAATAGTCCGATTGCGCCCGGATCCGTTCAGCCGACAGCCACTGACGCTGCCAGGCGGCGTAATCAGGATATTGAATCGCCAGCGGTGGCAAGGGATCACGTTGCCCGGCCAGAAAAGCCGTATAGAACGTACTCAATTCACTTATCAGCACACCTACAGACCAGCCGTCTGACACAATGTGATGCTGGGTAAGCAGGAACCGGTATTCGTCATCTGTGAGCCGGATAAGCGAAGCACGAATAAGCGGGCCATGACTGAGATCAAATGACGTACTGGCTTCCCCGATGCTCAGATGTTCAAGCACCGTTTCGGTATCCGGTACCCCACGCAGGTCATACTGAGACAACGGCACCCCACGGTCCGCCGCCAACAGTTGTACTTGTGGCTGACCATCAACGGAGACGAAGACGGAACGTAACGCTTCATGACGGGCAAACAACGTGTCGAGTGCCTGCTGCCAGGCAACGATATCCAGCTGACCACTCAAGCGCAGTGCCATTGAGATATGATAAATATCACTGACGCCCTCAAACTGGGCCAGGAACCACAAACGCTGTTGGGCGAATGACAACGGCAACGTCCCTTCACGGGATATCGGCAGAATAGTGGGTAATATCTTGCGCTGTTCATCAAACCGGACACGTATTGCCTCAGCAAAGGCCGTTAAAGTGGACATTTCAAACAATACGCTTAATGGCAGTTCAACACCCAGCGCCGCTATCCGGTTCATCATCCGTACAGCCAACAGCGAATGCCCACCTAACGCAAAGAAGTTATCATGCCGGCTGATCTGTTCAATCCCCAGGACTTCACACCAAATCGCCGCCAGCGCAATTTCAGTTTCCCCTTGCGGTGCTTCATAGATCTGACGGGCAAAGGCTTCCTCGCCAGGCACCGGTAATGCCCGGCGATCCAGCTTACCATTCGGGGTCTGCGGGAAGGAATCCAGGCGTACAAAGGCCGCCGGTATCATATAGTCAGGTAAAATCGCACTCAGGTGCTCACGCAAACAGGCAACTAACCCGTCATTCGCTTCCGCCACCACATAAGCTACCAGACGTTTATCCTGCCCATCCTCCCGCGCCAGCACCGCCGCCTCTTGTACCGCCGGGTATTCCAGTAACCGGGTTTCAATTTCCCCCAGTTCAACCCGGAAGCCGCGAATTTTAACCTGCTGGTCGTTACGGCCGAGGAATTCCAAGTCACCGTCCGGCAGATAGCGGGCCAAATCCCCCGTCCGGTACATCCGCGCACCAGATACCGGACTAAAAGGATCCGGTATAAAACGCTCCGCACTCAATTCCGGCCGGTTCAGATAACCCCGCGCCACCCCGACGCCACCAATATACATTTCGCCAATGCAGCCTAATGGCACCGGTTGACCGTCTTTGTCCAACAGGTAGATGCAGGTATTTTTAACCGGCCGGCCAATAGAGCTATCATCCACAGGGGATAACACCGCCTTACAGGTCGCAGTCACGGTATTTTCCGTCGGGCCATAGGTATTTAATAGCCGTGGGCGATAAGTTTCCTCTACAAACCACACCTGAATAGATCTCTTCTGTACCGCCTCACCCCCAATAATGATTAACCTGAGACAATCCGGCAGCGGTGATGCTTTGTCTCGGGCCACCAATTCAGACCAGAATAAAGTCGGCAGAGATATCACCGTAATACGGTTTTGTCGAATTAAGGTGATAAATTCCTGCATCGAAGTCAGCCAGCTATCATCACGAATCACCAGCGTCGCACCATTACATAATGACGAGAAAAGTTCTTCCACTGAAACATCAAAAGAAAAAGAAGCAAATTGCAGCATCCGGTCTCGCGCCGTGACAGCATAGGTGTCATTAAAACCCAGATAACGTTGATACATCGCCTGATGTTCCACCATTACCCCTTTCGGCTGCCCGGTTGAGCCGGAGGTGTAAATCACATAGGCCAGATGCTGTGGCGTCAACGCCGGGACCTGCGGGTTGCTGTCCGGCAAGTCTGACAGCGTATTCGGGTCAAGTACCGTCAACCCGGCCAGCACCTCTTCGCCCAACGCAGCCCGTCCAACCGCATCAGCCAGCACCACTGCCGGGGCGGTATCATTCAGGATATACGCCAGACGTTCCCCCGGGTAAGTTGAATCCAACGGCACATAAGCCCCACCAGCTTTCAGCACCGCCAGCAATCCCACCACCATCGCCGGGGAACGTGCCACACAAATCGCCACCAGCTGGTCGGGTGCGACACCCAACGCAATCAGTTGATGAGCCAAACGGTTGGCACAAGCATTTAATTCGGCATAACTGAACGTCTGCTCCTGATATACCAATGCTGTCGCCTGTGGGGTTTGCTCTGCCTGTTGCTCAAACAATTGGTGAATACATAACGCCTCAGGATACGGAGTTTCTGTTTCATTCCAGGTTTCCAGCAACAGCGTGCGTTCCGTTTCCGGCAGGATGTTCAACGCCCGTATCGGCGTCTCCGGTGCCTGCTCAAGGGTCTCCACCAGACTCTCCAGCGCCTGCTGCATATAACCGCATATCCTGTCCGGATCAAACGGCTGCACTGCACTGGCCGTCAGCCCCAAAGTGGCCCCCCCGTCCTCCACCGACAACCCAAAGGGATAGTTAGTGCTCTCCTGCCCGCCCAGGAATTCAATGCCGTCCATCGTTTCATCCAGCGGATCCTGTTGATCATTATGCCGGTAATTCAACAGAGCACTAAAGAGAGGCGTACCGCTGGCAACCCCACTGCACCGCTGGGCCAGCGCCAGTGACGCATGTTCATGCGCCAGCAACCCGGCCAGCCGTAAATGGGCCGCCCGCACGCTGTCCCGTACCGGGGTCTCATCAATATCCAGGCGTAACGGCAGAGTATTAATAAACAGCCCCATCCCATTATCAGCGCCTTCTCCCGCCGCCATGCGCCCAAACAGCACGGTACCAAACACCACTTTCTCCTGACCACTGGTATGTGATAACACCTGCGCCCAAGCCAGATGGCACAGCGCCGCCAGACTGACCCCCAAATACCGGGCTTGATAGCGAAGACGGTCATTCAACCCAGCAGTCAGCATCCGGTAGGATGTTGTCTCCTGCGATCCATCATGATGCACATCCGCCAGCCCAAACGGCAGCGTGGGTTCATCCACCGCCGCCAGCATGTTAGTAAAGAAGCGGGTATGTTCCTCCTGACTGATACCCAACCGAGCCTGCGCCACCAGATTGCGGAACGGCACCGGCGCAGGCAGGCTCTCCTCCTGACCGGTAAGATACGCCAGTACTTCGCGATTCATCACATCCAGCGTGGTATGGTCGCCAATCAGGTGATGCAACAATTCCAGTAAAAACCAGCGTCCATCAGTCTCCTGCGCCACAACAAAACGCAGCAGCGGTGCTTGACCCAAATCAATACGATAATGACGGGGATCAAAACGTTGAACCAGTTGATCGCCCACCGGCCCATCAGCCGGGTCCAATCTCAATTCAGTGACCGATAACGGTACCTGACGCCAGACCACCTGCGCCGGCTCTGATAATCCTTGCCAGATAAAGGCCGTACGCAGAATATCGTGCCGATCAACCATCTGTTGTACCGCAGCCAAATAACGGTCCAGCAGAGGCCGGTCAGCAAAAGCCATCTGACTGACTAACAAATAGGGATCACCTTCATTTGCCAGTAAGTGGTGAAACAAAATACCGTCCTGCAACGGTGACAGGGCATAGATATCCTGAAGATTCGCTATTCCGCCCGGTACCTGTTCAATGATGCTGTCAATCTCAGGCTGAGTCAGATCAATCAACGGTAACATCGCCGGTATAAGTGTCGTCGTCGCGGGTGTAATCACATTAGCCGGCGCCATCACCGCGCGATGCCGTCCCAACGTTTGGGCCAGTGCCGACAATACCGGCGACTGGAACAAATCACGCGCCGTCAGTGTCAACCCCTGGTGACGCAGGCGTTCAATCATGCGTACCGCGAGCAGTGAATGGCCCCCCAAGGCAAAGAAGCTGTCATGCCGGCTGACCTGTTCAACCCCCAGTAATTCACGCCAAATCGCCGCCAGGGCGATTTCCGTTTCGCCTTGCGGCGCCTCGTAAACCTGACGGGCAACAGCTTCACCATCCGGCGCCGGTAGCGCATGACGATCCAGCTTACCGTTCGGGGTCAATGGAAACGCCTCCAGACGTACAAAAGCCGACGGCACCATATAATCAGGCAAAACGGCACTCAGGTGGGTACGCAGGTTGTTCATCAGCTCCTCATCCGCTGTTGCCGCCACATAGGCCACCAACCGTTTATCCGACCCGTCACCCAATGCCAACACAGCAACCTCACGCACCGCCGGGTGTTCTACCAACCGGGCCTCAATTTCACCCAGTTCAATCCGGAAGCCGTGGATTTTCACCTGATGATCGTTGCGGCCCAGAAACTCGAGATTGCCATCCGGCAGGTAACGCGCCAAATCCCCGGTGCGGTACATGCGTGCATCCGGGTTATCACTGAACGGATCAACCAGGAAACGTTCAGCCGTCAATTCAGGATGATTAAGATAACCACAAGCAACCCCATCGCCCCCGACATAAATCTCCCCGACCGCCCCCAACGGCACCAACTGACCATACGTATCCAACAGATAAACCTGCGTGTTGGCTACCGGTCGGCCAATCGGGATGCGGATCGCTCCCTGCGCTAATGCGGTGATACGGTATGTCGTCGTAAAGGTAGTGCCTTCACTCGGCCCATAGCCATTCAATAACTGTTGTGGCGGACTGGTGCTTAGTACCTGCCCGACAACATGGGGATCAAGGGCATCTCCCCCGACAATCAGGAGCTTTAATTGCGGCAGAACCGGAGACAGCTCCGCCGCCAGCTGGTTAAACAATCCGACACTCAGCCACAGCACCGTCATGCGCTGAACCTGTAGAACTTGTACAAACTCCAGCGGTGTCAGCAAAGTGGCACGATCGACCACCACTAACGCGCCGCCATTGAGCAACGGCGCCCAGACTTCAAACGTGCTGGCATCGAAAGCCGGGTTAGCGGCAAAGGCCACCCGATCGTCCGGTCCAATTTCGGCATAGCCATTATTGATGACCAGCCGGACCACCGCACGATGCGGCACCAGAACCCCTTTGGGTGTACCGGTAGAACCGGAGGTATACATAATATACGCTGACCCAGCGCTGGAGCGCGATAAGCCAAGGTTGAGGCGATCTTCCCCGCTGCCCGGGTCTGTCTCATCAAAGAGACGAAACAGCGGAACAGTCAGGTTAGCGGGAATATCCGCCCGTGTATCGGTGAGCAGCAATTTGGCTGAACAATCGCTTATCAGCCAGTTTTTCCGTTCATCCGGCACACTGGGATCAATCGGCACGTAAACGCCGCCAGCTTTAAGGACAGCTAATTGGGCTACCACCAGCGCCACCGATCGTTCTAACAGGAGCGCAACAGGGTCACCGGGGCAAACCTTTTGTTCGATCAACTGACGGGCCAGCCGGTTAGCACGGGCATTCAGTTCCGTATAGCTCAGCGTCTTCTCTCCCGCTACCAGTGCCGTCGCTTCCGGGGTTTTCTCCACCTGCTGTTCAAACAACTGATGGATACACAACGCCTCAGGATACACGGTTTCCGTGGTGTTCCAGGTTTTTAACAGCAATGTACGTTCCGCTTCCGGCAGGATGTTCAGTGCCCGAACAGGCATGTCCGGGGCTTGCTCCAGCGCCGCCGCCAGACTTTCCAGCGCCTGCTGCATATAACCGCATATCCTTTCCGGATCAAACGGTTGCACTACTTGAGCGGTCAGCCCCAGGGATTCAGAAAAATCCTCCACCGACAGCACAAACGGATAGTTGGTCCGCTCCTGTTCACTCAGGAATTCAATGCCGTCCATCGTTTCATCCAGCGGATCCGGCTGAACATTATGTCGATAGTTCAACAGGGCACTGAAGAGGGGCGTACCGCTGGCAATCCCACTGCACTGCTGGGCCAGCGCCAGTGACGCATGTTCATGCGCTAATAATCCGGCCAGCCGGGTATGAGCAGCCTGCACGCAGTCCCGTACCGGCGTCTCATCGATATCCAGCTGCAACGGCAAGGTATTAATAAACAGCCCCATCCCATTGTCGGCGCTGTCCCCTGCCTGCATCCGTCCAAACAACACCGTGCCGAACACCACTTTCTCCTGCCCGCTGGTACGCGACAACACCTGTGCCCAGGCCAGATGGCACAGGGCCGCCAGACTGACCCCCAAATGCCGGGCCTGACTGCGCAGACGATCATTCAGCTCAGGCATTAACATCCGGTGGAATTCCGTCACCTGTGAGCCGTCGCGGTGCACCTCTGTCAGCCCGAATGGCAACGTGGGTTCATCTACCGCCGCCAACATCCCGGTAAAGAAACGGGTATGCGCTTCCTGACTCACCCCCAACCGGGCTTGCGCCACCAAATTGCGGAAAGGAACCGGTGCAGGCAGGCTATCCGCCTGACCCGTAAGGTATGCCTGGACTTCACGGTGCATCACTTCCATTGTTTCATGGTCGCCAATCAGGTGATGCAGCAATTGCAGGACAATCCAACGGCCATCGGTCTCCTGCGCCACCACAAAACGTAATAACGGCGCTTCGCTCAAGTCAAGACGGTGATAACGTGGATCAAAGCGCCGGGTTAACTGGTCACTCACTGGACCGTCAACCGGGTTCAGCGTCAGCTCAGTCACCGATAATTGGGCCTGACGCCAAACCACCTGCGCCGGCACTGACAATCCTTGCCAGATAAAAGCGGTACGTAAGATATCGTGCCGATCAACCGCCCGTTGAACCGCAGCCAAATAACGATCTAACAGAGACCGGTCAGCAAAGGCCATCTGACCCGTCAACAGATACGGATCCCCTTCGTTTGCCAGCAAGTGGTGGAATAAGATACCGTCCTGCAACGGCGACAGGGCATAGATATCCTGAATATTGGCGATCCCGCCCGGCACCTGTTCAATGATGCTGTCAATCTCAGGCTGAGTCAGATCAATCAGTGGCAACATCGCCGGCGTCAGTGTCGTAGCTGCCGGGGTGATGACGTTAGGCGGCACGGTCACAGCCTGGTGCTGTCCCAGTGACCGGGCCAGTTCAAACAGCACCGGAAACTGGAACAGATCACGCGCCGTCAGTGTCAATCCCAGATGACGCAGGCGTTCAACCATCCGTATCGCGAGCAGCGAATGACCACCCAAAGCGAAGAAACTGTCATGCCGGCTAACCTGTTCAATCCCCAGTAATTCACGCCAAATCGCCGCCAGGGCCATTTCCGTTTCGCCTTGCGGCGCGGCGTAAACTTGATAAGCAAAGGCTTCATTGTCCGGCGCCGGCAATGCCCGGCGATCCAATTTACCGTTAGGCGTCAATGGAAATGCATCCAGACGCACAAAAGCCGACGGCACCATATAGTCAGGTAAAATGGCACTCAGGTGGGCACGCAGGCTGTTCACCAGCCCGTCATCCGCTAGCGCCACCACATAGGCCGCCAGCCGTTTATCCAGCCCTTCCCCCCGAGCCAACACCGCAACTTCATGCACCGCCGGATGCTCTGCCAGATACGCCTCAATTTCACCCGGTTCAATCCGGAAGCCGCGGATTTTCACCTGCTGATCGTTGCGACCCAGAAACTCGAGATTGCCGTCCGGCAGATAACGCGCCAAGTCCCCGGTGCGGTACATGCGTGCATCCGGGTTATCACTGAACGGATCAACTAGGAAACGTTCGGCGGTTAACTCAGGCCGATTGAAATAACCCTGAGCGACGCCATCTCCGCCGACATAAATCTCACCGGTCACCCCTGTCGGTACCGGCTGCTCATAGGCATCCAGCAGATAAACACGGGTATTCGCGATTGGCCGGCCAATCGGGATACGGGTCACGCCCTGCGCTAACGCCACGATAGGGTATACCGTGGTAAAGGTGGTCCCTTCACTCGGGCCATAGGCCTGCAACAATTGTTGAGGCGGGCTGTCACGCAAAACCTGGGCAATCACATGTGGATCCAGCACATCGCCGCCAACAATCAGAATTTTGAGCTGAGAAAGAACCGGGGACAACTCTGCCGCCAACCGGTTAAACAGCCCGATAGTCAGCCACAGCACTGTGATGCGGTGCGTCTGGAAAGCCGGTATTAACTCCTGTGGTGTCAGCAACGTGGCATGGTCGATAACCACCAGCGCACCGCCGTTGAGCAACGGCGCCCAAACTTCAAACGTGCTGGCATCGAAAGCCGGGTTAGCGGCAAAGGCCACCCGATCGTCCGGTCCAATTTCGGCATAGCCATTATTGATGACCAGCCGGACCACCGCACGATGCGGCACCACCACCCCTTTAGGCATACCCGTCGAGCCGGAGGTATACATAATATACGCTGACCCGGTGCTGGAGCGCGGTAAGCCGGGGTTGATGTCATCTTCCTCGTTGCCCGGGTCTGTCTCATCCGAGAAACGCAACAGCGGAACAACCAGATTAGCCAGAATATCCGCCCGTGTATCGGTGAGCAGCAACCTGGCTGAACAATCGCTTATCAGCCAGTTTTTCCGCTCATCCGGCACACTGGGATCTATCGGTACGTAAACAGCCCCCACTTTGAGAATAGCCAACTGCGCCACCACCAGTTCTATCGATCGCTCTAACAGAATCGCAACAGGGTCATCCGGGCGAATTCCCTGTTCGAGCAGCTGACGGGCCAGCCGGTTAGCACAGGCATTCAGTTCCGTATAGCTCAGCGTCTTCTCTCCCGCTATCAGTGCCGTCGCTTCCGGGGTTTTCTCCACTTGCTGTTCAAACAACTGATGGATACACAACGCATCAGGATACGCGGTTTCCGTGGCGTTCCAGGTCTCTAACAACAAGGTACGTTCCGCTTCCGGCAGGATTTCCAAGGCCCGAACGGGCATGTCCGGGGCTTGCTCCAAGGCTTCCACCAGACTTTCCAGCGCCTGTTGCATATAACCGCACAGGCTTTCCGGATCAAACGGTTGCACTACCTGAGCGGTCAGCCCCAGAGTGGTGGCACCGTCCTCTACCGACAGCACAAACGGATAGTTGGTCCGCTCCTGTTCACCCAGGAACGCAATCCCGGCCATCGTTTCATCCAGCGGATCCGGTTGAACATTATGTCGATAGTTCAACAAGGCGCTAAAGAGGGGCGTACCGCTGGTAACCCCGCTGCATCGCTGGGCCAGCGCCAGTGACGCATGTTCATGCGCCAGCAACCCGGCCAGTCGCAGATGTACCGCCCGCACACTGTCCCGTACCGGCGTATCATCCATATCCAGCCGCAACGGCAGGGTATTGATAAACAACCCCATGCCATTGCCGGCACCTTCACCTGCCGCCATACGTCCAAACAGTACGGTGCCGAATACCACTTTCTCCTGCCCGCTGGTACGCGACAACACCTGCGCCCAAGCCAGATGACACAACGCCGCCAGACTGACGCCTAAACGCCGAGCCTGACTGCGCAGACGGTCATTCAACCCGGCGGTCAGCATCCGGTAGGATTCCGTCTTCTGAGATCCATCATGATGCACACCCGTCAGCCCGAACGGCAGCGTCGGCTCCTCCACCGCCGCCAGCATGTCGGTAAAGAAACGGGTATGCGCGTCCTGACTCACCCCCAACCGGGCTTCCGCCACCAGATTGCGGAAAGGAACCGGCACAGGCAAACTCTCCCCCTGCCCGGCAAAATACGCCTGCACTTCACGGTGCATCACTTCCATTGTTTCATGGTCGCCGATCAAGTGATGCTGCAACTCCAGTAAAAACCAGCGGCCATCGGTTTCCTGCGCGATAACAAAATGCAACAGCGGGGCCTGATTCAGATCAAGACGATAGTGATCCGGATCAAAACGCCGGGTTAACTGGTCAATGACCGGGCCGTCAGCCGGGTCGAGCGTCAGCTCCGTCACCGGCAAGGTCGCCTGACGCCAGACCACCTGCGCCGGCACAGATAATCCTTGCCAGATAAACGCCGTACGCAGAATGTCATGGCGATCAACCACCTGTTGCACCGCGTCCAGATAACGGTCCAGCAGAGCGCGGTTAGCAAAGGCTACCGGATAGAGCACCAAGTACGGGTCGCCTTCCTTTTCCAATATGTGGTGGAACAGGATACCGTCCTGCAACGGCGACAACCCATAGATATCCTGAATATTGGCTATCCCACCCGGCACCTGGCCGACGATGTGGTCAATCTCAGGCTGAGTCAGCTCAATCAGCGGCAACATCGCCGGTGTCAGCGCCGTGGTGGCCGGTGTAATGACATTAGGTGGGACTATCACGGCCTGATGCCGTCCCAACGTCTGGGCCAGGTCTGACAGCACCGGCGACTGGAACAGATCGCGCGCCGCCAGTGTCAACCCCAGGTGACGCAAGCGTTCAATCATCTGTACGCCGAGCAGTGAATGACCGCCCAACGCAAAGAAGCTGTCATGCCGGCTTATCTGCTCAATACCCAGTAACTCACGCCAAAGGGCGGCCAGGGCGATCTCAGTCTCCCCTTGTGGGGCTTCATAAATCTGCCGGACAAAATCGTCTTCCCCCGGTTCAGGCAATGCCCGGCGATCCAGCTTGCCATTCGGGGTCTGCGGGAAGGACTCCAGACGCACAAAGGCTGCCGGGACCATATAGTCAGGTAAAATAGCACTCAGGTGGGCCCGCAAATCGGACGTTAATCCCTCCTGCGCTGCCGCCGCCACATAAGCAACCAAACGTTTGCCTTGCCCACTCTCCAACGCCAGCACCGCCGCCTCTTGCACCACCGGATGCTCCAGCAACCGGGTTTCAATTTCCCCCAGCTCAATACGGAAGCCGCGGATTTTAACCTGCTCGTCATTACGGCCCAAAAATTCCAGATCACCGTTCGGCAGATAACGGGCCAAATCTCCGGATCGATACATCCGCGCACCGGCTACCGGGCTAAAAGGATCCGGTATAAAACGCTCCGCACTCAATTCCGACCGGTTAAGATAACCGCGCGCCACCCCGACGCCACCAATATACATTTCACCCACGCAACCTAATGGCACCGGTTGACCATAGGGGTCCAGCAGGTAGATGCGGGCATTTTTAGCTGGCCGGCCAATAGAATGCGCATCGGCTGGGGATAACACGTCCTTATAGGTCACCGTCACCACATTTTCCGTCGGGCCATAACCGTTCAACAACCGGGGCCGGTGGCCTTCCTGCCTGAACCAGTCCTGAATGGCGTTCTTTTTGACCGCCTCACCGCCAATAATGATGAGCCGGAGACCATCCGGCAGCGGTAACCCAGTCTCTCTGGCCGCCAGTTCAGACCAGAACAGAGTCGGCAGTGACACCACCGTAATACGATATTGCCGGGTTAAATCAATAAATTCCGGCATCGACGCCAGCCAACTGTCATCGCGAAGAACCAGCGTAGCCCCGTTACATAATGACGAGAAGAAATCTTCCACTGAAACATCAAAGGCAAACGCGGCAAATTGCAACACCCGGTCTTGCGCCGTGACAGCATAGGTCTCATTAAAGCCCAGATACCGTTGATAAATCGCCTGATGCTCTACCATCACCCCTTTCGGTTGCCCGGTTGAGCCGGAGGTGTAAATCACATAGGCCAGATGCTGTGGCGTCAACGCCGGGACCAGTGGATTGCTGTCCGGCTGGTCCGGCTGGGTATTCGGATCAAGCACTGTCAGCCCCGCCAGCGCGGCTTCACCCAACGCCGCCCTCCCAACCGCATCAACCAGGACCACTGCCGGGGCGGTATCATTCAGAATATACGCCAGACGCTCCCCCGGATAAGTTAAATCCAGCGGCACATAAGCGCCACCGGCTTTCAGTACCGCCAGCAAAGCCACCACCATCGCCGGCGAGCGTTCCACGCAAATCGCCACCCGCTGGTCCGGTGTGACCCCCTGCGCAATCAGTTGATGGGCCAGACGGTTGGCTCGGCTATTCAATTCTGCATAACTGAGGATCTGCTCTTGATATTCTAATGCCGTGGCCTGCGGGGCCAGTTCGGCCTGTTGCTCAAACAGCTGATGGATACATAACGGGTCAGGATAAGGGTTTTCCGTGGCGTTCCAGGTCTCCAGCAACAACCTGCGTTCCGCCTCAGACAACACATTAAGCTGTCCGACGGGGATGTCCTCACCCTGCCTTTTTGACGCAGCCAGCACCTGCAAGTGTTCGCTCATCCGCAGAACCACTTCCTCGCTCAAACGATTTTCATCGTATATCCAGCGAAAACCGCCCTGTGCATTCACCTGGAGCGTCAGCAATTCACCGGATACCTTCTGATCACACAGTGCGTCATCTTGTCTCACCGAGACGGCGATCTGCCACGGCCAGCGGGTTGTCAGCGCCGGAATAGCCTGCAATGAAGGAAAGCGAATAAGGAGATCATGACTAAATGCCTGGTGCCGCGCCAACTGGGCAAGCTCGTTATCAATCCAGTCAGCTACCGCTCTCCACGGCTTATCAAACGCCACCTCAATGGTCATTGGCACCACAGGCGCCAGATCGGCCAGGTTATCGTTTGCCTTCACGCCCCAACCAATTTGGAATTCGGTCTGCTGAGTCAGGCGCGCAAGGTAAATGACAAATGCCTGCAACAGTGTCCGTAATGGGTCTTCTTCCCCATTTTTCGGCAACGGGGGCTGCCAAAGGCTGATTGCCCATCTGGGCTCCGCTTGCTCCCCGACGGTCTCGAAAGGTAACTGGAGCGGTTGCAAAGCGGCAAGGCGCTCATACCAGAATAATTCACCGGGTGTGAGCGCCTTGAGAATATTCTTTGTATTTTTAGTCTGTGATGAAGCGTCATTTGCGCTGATTATGTTTTCTGATATCTGAGAGAGGAATTCAGCGTTAAGAGCACTTCCTGCTTGAGCAATGCTATCTTTCATTTACTACTCCAACGAATCTGCTAGAAATTTGAAAACTGTCATTCCTGACAGCCATCACCCGTATTTTTCTTACTTCTTATCCCCAAGAAATAAAAACGGATACATCCGACATCTCTTCAAAATACGCAAATACTGGATGCCATAGCCCGGTTAATCGCCATATCATTAACAACGCTACGATGCTAATTCCCTTGACAACGAAATAAATAATTCAATTTATGATCCGGAATAAAATATTCCATTTTTGCTCCTGTTTTTTAGATAAATTAGATTAATTCTCTGTAATCCCTATTGGCTGATGATAAATTACACAATTAAAGACAAGCCAATTCCCTGCATTTATTATGCATATTTAACAAAAATATAACTTCAGGTTAAAAACCATCATATACGACATTATTTTATAACACCAAAACAGTACCACCAGTGTAGATACCATAAACAGACCCACACCAGCTTAAATATATTTCTTTATAACGATTAGATTCCATTGAAAATAGAAACGTTATTTCACTCAATACCACCAAGAAACAATTATAATTTAGAATTAATTCCACTATATATTATTCCATAATAATAGAATAATGTAACAAGCGTAATTATTAACTCTGTATGATATTGATTAAAATGACAAGCACTCCAGAGAAATCGCTTTTTGATGCGATTTCTCTGATATCCGGCGATATTAGCCATGACGAGGTATAAGCAGGAGAAGAATTTAATGCTATTCAGTTCAAAAACACCGAATAACAGATACATTGAGACTATCCGCCACTGTTTTTTCACTTCTTGTTATCCTGAGTTGTTTAAAATAAAAACAATATATACCAAGACGAGATCATGAAATTAAAGCTGATTAAATCAGCCTATATCATCACCAGGAAATATATTGTCATTATCAAATTTTCGATTATTTTTATCAAAATAAATATTTTCAATAATTACTCTACAACTAAATACACCGTCGAGATACCCAGAAAATCAAAAAAATAAAACAAAAGTAACAATATAATTAGATGTAGATCACATAATAGAAAATAACAACAATAACGAAGAGATATAATAAAATAATTTATTATGAAACTATCATTTTCCTGATTCTTTTCTAGCATAGAAATAATCCGGTATAAACAATATATACCGGATCATTACACCAATATTAGATTATTCAATATTGATTAATATATCTATATTATAACACCTCGCCACCACAACTGATTGCCAACGCCCTATTTATAGCCTGAGCTAAAGAGATTCTATTCTCATTATCCTCCAATAAACTAAAATGATTACCCGGAACAGCAATCAACCGAAGTGAAGAGTCAGGTATCATCTGTGCCCAACCTAACGATGGGTCTATAGTTAAAGGTTTCGGTTTTTCATCCGTCACAAAAGGACTCGCAGGGGGACGTTCCATCGCATAAAACTGATGCAGCGTTACCGTTAATACCTGTGGCTCATAATCTCCAACTATTTGCGCATAACACTCTATCTGCTCCCAACTTTTTGCGACTAATTCAGGGCGCAGATTGGCGGGGTATAACGCCAATTCTTGTGCTACTTCAATAAATTGCACTAAATTCAGCTCATCAATTCGCCGGTACAACGCCGCCATCTCCTGAGTGTGCTCTTCCCCAAACTGCCTGACTAACTCGTCAAAGAACTGATGCTTGAGTTGCATAGGCTGCTCCCTGATATAATGAGGCGCCGGCGTATCAATCAATCCCAGGAAGTTCACCGTCTCACCGGCATGCAAAAGCTCCTGGGCAATAGCATAAGCCAATATGCCGCCGGAAGAGTAACCACATATCCGATACGGGCCTGCCGGTTGAACCGCCTTCATCAAACTGATCATTTTGGCCGCCTGCTCTTCCATAGTCGGCACCGCTTCTTCATTGATGGACGACCAGGATACCGCATAAATCGGATAGCCTGACCGGATATGTTGAGCCAGCCCGAAGACATAGGAATAGTCTTCCATTCCACTGGGTACAAAGAACAACGGCAGTTCTGTTCCTTCCTGTCGCACCGGTATGGCACTGCTTTGCGACTGAGACTGCAAATCTGAGGTGATTTTCGCTGCCAATTCGGACAACACAGGACATTGGAACAAAGCATTCAAGGTACAAATCAACCCCTGACCGGCGGCAAGATTTATCATTCGTATGGCAAGCAGTGAATGACCGCCCAGGGCGAAGAAGTTGTCATGCCGGCTGACCTGTTCAACCCCCAGCAATTCACGCCAAATCGCCGCCAATGCCATTTCTGTTTCCCCATACGGTGCGGCGTAAACCTGACGGGCAACGGCTTTTTCGTCCGGTGCGGGTAATGCCTGACGATCCAGCTTACCATTAGGCGTCAGCGGGAAAGCATCCAGACACACAAAGGCGCCCGGCACCATATAATCCGGCAGCAAAGCACTCAGGTGTTCACGTAAACTGTTAACCAGCCCATCATTCTCCTGAGCCATCACATAAGCCACCAAATACTTGTCCAGCCCATCACCCAACGCCAGTACCCGCGCTTCACTCACCGCCGGATGTTCAGTCAAACGCACCTCGATTTCCCCCACTTCTATCCGGAAGCCCCGGATTTTTACCTGCTGGTCATTACGGCCAACAAACACCAGGTTGCCGTCTGGCAGGTAACGGGCCAAATCCCCAGTTCGGTACATACGTGCACCCGGTTTATCGCTAAACGGATCTGTCAGAAAACGTTCAGCCGTCAGCTCTGGACGGTTCAGATAACCCCGCGTCACACCCGCGCCGCCAATATACAGCTCACCGACCACCCCCAAAGGCACTGGCTGGCCCTGAGCATCCAGCAGATAAACCCGCGTGTTGGCCGTCGGACGCCCGATAGGAACCCATGTATCCGCATAGTCTGACGGACAATGCCAAGTCGTGGCACACACCGTGATTTCTGTCGGGCCATAATCATTGAACAGATTTACCCGATCTCGCAATGCCTGAAGCAGCGCCGTGCTGGGCGCTTCACCCGCCAGTACCAAGGTTGGCTTCATCGTTAGCGCCGGTAAATCGCCTCTTTCCTGGAACAAAGCCGGTGTCAGGAAAGCGTGCGTCACCCTTTGTTCTTCCAGATAGTACCAAAGGCGTAATGGGTCCTGACGAACCGGGTCGGCAGGAATAATCAGGCCGGCCCCACCGCCCAACGCGGTCATCATTTCCGACACACTGGCATCGAAACCAAAGGAAGCAAATTGCAATACCCGACTGGTTACATTCACATCAAACCGGGTTATTTGCGCCAGAGCCAGATTAACCACACTATGATGCTCCACCATCACCCCTTTCGGCGTGCCGGTCGAACCGGAGGTGTAAATCACATACGCCAGATGCCGTGCAGTCAATGCCGGTAGCTGTGGGTTACTGTCCGGCTGGTCTGGCAGTGAATTCGGGTCAAGCACGGTCAGACTCGCCAGTACTTTCTCACCCAGTGCGCCACATCCGGCATTATCCGCCAACAAGATAATCGGCGCGGCATCAATCAGAATATGCGTCAGACGCTCACCCGGATAGGCCGGGTCCAGTGGCACATAGGCTCCCCCCGCTTTCAGCACCGCCAGCAATCCCACCACCATTGCCGGTGAACGTGCTATGCAAATCGCCACCCGCTGATCCGGTTCTACACCCAGCGCAATCAGTTGATGCGCCAGCCGGTTAGCCCGGGTATTCAGTTCAGCATAGCTGAAAGTCTGGTCTTGATACACCAGTGCCGTCATATCCGGCATTTTCCCGGCCTGTTGTTCAAATAACTGATGAATGCACAGCTGGTCAGGATAGGCTGTTTCAGTGGCGTTCCAGGTTTCCAACAATAGCCTGCGCTCTGCCGGGGCCAAAATATCAATTTCCCTAACTGGCTGTTGAGGATGGACCACCATCGCTTGCAGTACCGTATGCAAATACCCCACATAGCGCTCGATTGTTGGTTGGTCAAACAGGGCCGTGGCATAACTCAGCATACCCACAATCCTGCCTTCCTCCTCAGACAGTTCCAGTTCCAGATCAAACTTGACTATATCGAGAACGGGATCAACAGGTGAGACAACCAACTCGGGCAGCCCCCATTCCAGGCTCTCATTGTTCTGCCAGGCAAACATTACCTGGAACAGCGGGGTATGCGCCAGTCTGCGTGGCGGCTGCACAATTTCCACCACCTGTTCAAATGGCAGGTCCTGATGCATCTGTGCCGCCAATGCGGTTTGCCGCACGCGCGCCAGCAACTCAATCACATTCGGCGCACCCGATAAATCAATACGTAACGCCAGCGTATTGATAAAGAAACCGATCAGGGATTCCACTTCCTGGCGACTGCGGCCTGCACTCGGTGTGCCGATAACCAGATCCTCCTGACCTGACAAGTGCGACAGAACCGTCGCCCAAGCTGACAACAGGGTCATGAATAACGTGACGCCTTGCTGTTCACTCAGACGCTTAAGGGATTGTGTCAATTCCGCATCCAGATCGACAGGTACAATATTCCCCGTAAACGACTGTTGAGGAGGACGTGGCCGATCGGTTGGCAAATCTAGCAGTACCGGCGCGCCAACCAGCATGGTACGCCAATAGTCGGATTGGGCCTGAACCCGTTCAGCCGACAACCATTGACGCTGCCAAGCGGAGTAATCAGGATATTGAATCGCCAACGGCGGTAGCGAGTCAGGTTGTCCGGCCAGAAAAGCCGTATAGAGGGTACTTAACTCATGCATCAACACGCCGACAGACCAACCGTCCGACACAATGTGATGCTGGGTGAGCAAAAAATGATATTCATCATCCGTGAGCCGGATAAGCGAAGCACGGATAAGCGGGCCATGACCGAGATCAAATGGCGTGTAAGTTTCCTCAGTGCTCAGGCGTTCAAGCACGGTTTCAGCATCCGGGATCCCACGCAGGTCATGTTGAGACAACGGCAAGCCGCTGTCCGCAGCCAACAATTGCACCTGTGGCTGACCGTCAACGGAGACGAAAACAGAACGTAACGCTTCATGACGAGCAAACAACGTGTCGAGCGCCTGCTGCCAGGCAACGATATCCAGCCGACCACACAAACGCAGTACCATCGGGATATGATAGGTATCACTAACGCCCTCAAACTGGGCAAGGAACCACAGACGTTGTTGAGCGAATGATAGCGGCAACACCTCCTCACGGGATATCGGCATGATAACGGGCAATATCCTGCGCTGTTCATCAAACCGGGCACGCATTGCCTCAGCAAAGGCAATTAAAGCGGGGGCTTCAAACAATGCACTCAGTGGCAGTTCAATACCTAAAGCCGCTATCCGGTTCATCATCCGCACCGCCAACAGCGAATGACCGCCCAGGGCAAAGAAATTGTCATACCGGCTAATCTGTTCAATCCCCAGCAACTCACGCCAGATAGCCGCCAGCGCAATTTCAGCTTCCCCTTGCGGGGCTTCATAGTGCTGACGGGCAAAGGCTTCCTCACCTGGCGCCGGCAATACCCGGCGATCCAGCTTGCCGTTAAGGGTTAACGGGAAAGCATCCAAACGGACAAAGGCCGTCGGCACCATATAGTCAGGCAAAGCTGCACTCAGGTGGGCACGAAGGCTGTTAATGAGCCCGTCATCCTCTGGCGCCACCACATAGGCGACCAGCCGTTTATCCTGCCCGTCCCTCAACGCCAGTACCCACGCTTCACGTACTGCCGGGTGCTCTGTTAGATGCGCTTCGATTTCTCCCGGTTCAATACGGAACCCCCGGATTTTCACCTGCTGGTCATTACGACCAACAAATACCAAGTTGCCGTCCGGCAGGTAACGGGCCAAATCCCCGGTTCGGTACATACGTGCACCGGGTTTATCGCTAAACGGATCCATAAGGAAACGTTCAGTGGTCAAGTCAGGACGATTGAAATAACCCCGCGCCACACCGGCCCCCCCAATATACAATTCCCCCACTGCTCCCAGTGGTACCGGATGACCGTGAGCATCCAACAGATAAACCCGCGTGTTGGCCGTCGGGTGCCCGATAGGCACCCCTGTATCCGTATAGTCTGGTGGACAATGCCAAGTGGTGGCACACACCGTGACTTCTGTCGGACCATAATCATTAAACAGATTTACCCGGCCACACAACACTTGAAGCAGCGCCGTGCCAGGCGTTTCACCACCCAGTATCAAGGTTGGCTTTATCGTTAGCGCCGGTAAATCACCCCCTTCCTGGAGCAAAGCCGGTGTCAGAAAAGCATGCGTCACCTTCTGTGCTTCCAGATAATGCCAAAGGCGGTTCGGGTCCTGACGAACTGTATCGGCAGGAATAATCAGGCCGGCCCCACCGCCCAACGCGGTCATTATTTCCGCGACACTGGCATCGAAACCCAATGAGGCAAACTGTAATATCCGGCTGGTTACCCGAACATCAAACCGGGTAATTTGAGCCAAAGCCAGATTAACCACGCTACGATGTTCGACCATCACCCCTTTCGGCGTGCCGGTCGAACCAGAAGTGTAAATCACATACGCCAAATACCGTGAAGTCAATGCAGGGACCTGCGGGTTACTGTCCGGCTGGTCAAACAGGATATTCGGGTCAAGGACAGCCCGTTCTGTCAATGCCTTCTCACCCAACGCTGTACGTCCAACATTATCCGCCAACAAAATAGCCGGCGCGACATCCTTCAGAATATGCGCCAGACGCTCACCCGGATAGGCCGGGTCCAGTGGCACATAAGCCCCACCCGCTTTCAGCACCGCCAGTAATCCCACCACCATCGCCGGTGAACGTGCCACGCAAATCACCACCCGCTGGTCTGGTACGACACCCAACCTAATCAGCTGATGCGCCAGCCGGTTAGCCCGAGCATTCAGTTCAGCATAGCTGAAGGTCTGGTCCTCATACACCAAACCCATAGTGTCTGGATTTTCCTTCGCTTGTTGTTCAAACAATTGATGAATGCATAACTGCTCAGGATACGCGGTCTCAAACGCATTCCAGGTCCTTAACAACAACGTACGTTCCGTTTCAGGCAGAATATTCAGTGCTCGTACCGGTGTCTCCGGGGATTGTTCCAGCGCTTCTGCCAAACTTTCCAGCGCCTGTTGCATATAACCACATATCCTTTCCGGATCAAGCGGTTGCACTACCTGAGCAGTCAGCCCTAGGGATTCACCAAAATCCTCTACCGATAGTGCTAGCGGATAGTTAGTCCGCTCCTGTCCACCAATAAATTCAATACCGCTGATCAGTTCATCTGACGTCTCCAGTTGGGTATTATGCCGATAATTCAACAGACTATTAAAGAGGGGGATCTCACCCCGCACACCGCTGCAACGCTGGGCCAGCGCCAATGAGGCATGCTCATGCACTAATAATCCAGCGAGTCGGCTATGTGCGGCCTGCACGCCGTCCCGTACCGGGGTATCATCCATATCCAGCCGCAACGGCAACGTATTGATAAACAATCCCATACCGCTGTCAGCGCCATCACCCGCCTGCATCCGTCCAAACAGCACCGTGCCGAACACCACTTTCTCCTGCCCACAGGTACACGCCAGCACCTGTGCCCAAGCCAGATGACACAGCGCCGCCAGACTGACGCCCAAACACCGGGCCTGATTACGCAAACGGTCATTCAGTGTGCTCGTCAGCATCCGGTGGGATTCTGTCACCTGCGAACCATCACGACGCACCTCCTTCAACCCAAACGACAACGTCGGTTCGTCTACTTCAGCTAACATCTCAGTAAAGAAACGGGTATGTTCTTCCTGACTGACACCGAGCCGGGCCTGCGCCACTAGATTGCGGAAAGGAACCGGCGCAGGCAAACACGCCTCCTGACCGGCAAGATACGCCTGTACTTCGCGATCCATCACTTCCAGCGTGGTATGGTCACCAATCAGATGATGCTGGTATTCAAGCAGTATCCAACGACCCTCTGCTCCTTCCTGCGCAATCACAAAATGTAGCAAGGGTGCCTGACTCAAATCGATACGATGCCGACACAGGTCAAAACGCCCGGTTAACTGGTCACTGATCGGGCCGTCAGCCGAGTTTAGTATCAGTTCAGTCACTGATAATTGGGCCTGACGCCAGACTACCTGAGCAGGGACTGACAGTCCTTTCCAGATAAAGGCGGTACGTAAAATATCATGCCGATCAATTGTCCGTTGCACCGCAGCTAAATAATGATCCAACAGCGCCCGGTCAGCGAAAGCCATCTGGCTGATCAACAGATACGGGTCACCGTCATTCTCCAGCAGATGATGGAACAAAATGCCATCCTGCAACGGCGACAACCCATAGATATCCTGAATATTTCCCATCCCACCCGGCACCTGCCCGACGATAAGGTCAATTTCAGGCTGGGTCAGATCAATCAACGGCAACAAGTCCGGTGTCAACGCCACCGTATCCGGTGTAATACGGTTGTCAGGCACCGGGATTTCATCATGCAGAACCAAGGATTGCGCCAGAACATGAAGTGTTGGATGCAGGAATAACGTTTGTACCGATACGCCCAAACCGATACGCCGTAATCGTTCAATCATCCGCACAACAAGTAGTGAATGGCCACCCAGGGCAAAGAAGCTGTCATGCCGGCTAATCTGTTCAACCCCCAGTAACTCACACCAGACCGCCGCCAGCATCGTTTCTATCTTCCCTTGCGGGGCTTCATAGACCTGACGGGCAAACGCCTCTTCCCCCGGTGCCGGCAGCGCCCGGCGATCCAGTTTACCGTTAGGGGTTAACGGAAAGACATCCAAACACACAAAGGCCGATGGCACCATATAGTCAGGCAAAATTGTACTCAGATGAGAACGCAGACGGTTAACCAACCCGTCATCCGCTTGCGCCACCACATAGGCAACCAGACACTTATCCTGCCCTTCTCCCAATGCCAGCACAGCAGATTCACTCACCGCAGGGTGTTCCAACAACCGGGTTTCAATTTCACCCAGTTCAATACGGAAGCCACGGATCTTCACCTGATGATCATTACGGCCCAGGAATTCCAGATTACCGTCCGGCAGGTAGCGGGCTAAATCTCCCGTTTTATACATCCGTGCACCCGGTTTATCGTTAAACGAATTGACCAGGAAACATTCAGCAGTCAATTCTGGCCGGTTCAGATAGCCCCGCGCCACACCCGCGCCACCAATATACAATTCCCCCACCACGCCCAACGGTACAGGACAGCCAAACTTATCCAGTAAATAAAGCCGGGTATTAGCAAGCGGGCGACCAATCGTCGGGTAAGGATGCGCCGGCGCTATGCAGGCCAGCGTCGCATCCACGGTGCATTCGGTTGGACCGTAGACGTTATAAGCCGTCAGTTGCGGTATACTGGCTACCGCCTGCCAGGTTTGTACTGATATAGGCTCACCGCCAATCAGCAGCGTCAACGCTTTTTGATGCTGATGCAAACCCGCTGCCAACAACATCTCTAATTGCATTGGCGTACAATCCAGCACATCAAGATTTGTCCTGGCTAAAAATTGCAATAAGGCCGCACTATCGGCGCGCACATCTTGTGGAACAATCACCAGCGTGTAGCCATTCAACAGGCCAAGTATGTTTTGCAATGCCGCATCAAAGGAAATACTGGCGTTCAGGCTAACCCGGTAAGGGGCCGGTGAAAACACAAATGCACGCTCTGTCAGCGTTCCATGTAAATTTAACAAAGAGCGATGCTCAACCATGACACCCTTCGGTGTACCGGTAGAGCCGGAAGTGTAAATCACATACGCCAAATGACGGGAAGTCAGCGCAGGTATCTGTGGATTACGGTCTGACTGGTCAGGTAAAAGATTGGGATCGAGTACCGTCAGTCCGGCCAGCGCTTCCCTGCCCAGTACCGCACATCCCACCTCATCCGCCAGTATCACTGACGGTGCAACATCATTCAGGATATGCACCAGACGTTCACCCGGATAAGCCGGGTCTAACGGCACATAGGCGCCACCCGCTTTCAACACCGCCAACAATCCCACCACCATGGCCAGTGAACGTGAAGCACAAATCGCCACGCGTTGATCAGGCACTACGCCCAGTGCAATCAGCTGATGGGCCAGCCGGTTAGCACGGGCATTTAATTCCGCATAACATAGGGTTTGCTCTTCATACACCAACGCTGTCGCGTCAGGGGTTTTCTCCACCTGTTGTTCAAACAACTGATGAATACACCACTGGTTAGGATACGCAGTTTCAGTGGCATTCCAGGTTTTCAGCAATAACGTATGTTCCGTTTCAGGCAGAATATTCAGTGTCCGTACCGGCGTCTCCGGGGCTTGTTCAAGCGCTTCTATCAGACTTTCCAGCGCCTGTTGCATATAACCGCATATTCTTTCCGGATCAATAGGTTGCACTACCTGGGCAGTCAGCCCTAAGGATTCGCCAAAATCCTCCACCGATAACGCTAACGGATAGTTGGTCCGCTCCTGTCCATCAATAAACTCAATACCGCTGATAAGTTCATCTGTTGTTGCCGGCAAAACATTATGCCGATAGTTAAACAGACTATTAAAGAGGGGGATCTCACCCCGCACACTACTGCAACGCTGAGCCAGCGCCAGTGAGGTATGTTCATGTGCTAATAATCCAGCGAGTCGGCTATGTGCTGCCTGCACACTGTCCCGTACCGAGGTTTCATCCATATCTAACCGTAACGGCAACGTATTGATAAACAATCCCATGCCGCTGTCAGCGCCGTCCCCCGCTTGCATACGTCCAAACAGCACCGTGCCGAACACCACTTTCTCCTGACCGCTGGTGCGCGACAATACCTGCGCCCAAGCCAGATGACACAAAGCTGCCAAACTCACGCCCAAATGTCTAGCCTGACTACGCAAACGGTCATTCAGTTCAGTCGTCAGCATCCGATGCGATTCCATCACCTGTGAACCATCACGATGCACCTCCGTCAACCCGAACGACAGTGTCGGTTCATCTACCTCAGCTAACATCTCGGTAAAGAAGCTGATATGTTCTGCCTGACTGACACCCAACCGGGCCTGCGCCACCAAATTACGGAACGGCGTCGGCTCAGGCAGGCTATCTTCCTGACCGGTAAGATACGCCTGTACTTCACGGTTCATCACTTCCAGCGTGGTATGGTCACCGATCAAATGATGCTGATATTCAAACAGGATCCAGCGTCCCCCAGCTCCTTCCTGCGCAATCACAAAATGCAGCAAAGGCGCCCGACCCAAATCGAGACGATAATGACGCGGGTTAAAACGCCCGATTAACTGGTCACTGATCGGACCGTCGGCCGGATCCAGCGTCAATTCAGTGACGGACAATTGGGCCTGGCGCCAAACTACCTGCGCCGGCACTGACAATCCTTGCCAGATAAAAGCGGTACGTAAAATATCGTGCCGATCAATTATCCGTTGAACCACCGTCAAATAATTATCCAACAGTGTCCGGTCAGCAAAAGCCATCTGGCTGATTAACAGATACGGATCGCCTTCACTCTCCAGCAAATGGTGGAACAAAATACCGTCCTGTAAAGGCGACAAGGCATAGATATCTTGAATATTGACCATCCCGCCCGGCACTTGCCCAACGATCAGATCAATTTCAGGCTGAGTCAGGTCAATCAACGGCAACAGGTCCGGGGTCAACGCCACCGTATCCGGTGTAATAGGGTTATCAGGCACTAGGATTTCATCATACTGAACCAGGGACTGCGCCAGAATACAGAGGGTTGGGCACTGAAATAACGCTTGTACCGATACGCCTAAACCGATACGCCGCAATCGTTCAATCATGCTCACGGCGAGCAGTGAATGGCCGCCCAACGCAAAGAAGCTGTCATGCCGGCCAATCTGCTCAACACCCAGCAACTCAGACCAGACCACCGCCAGCATCGTTTCTATCTTCCCTTGTGGGGCTTCATAGACCTGACGGGCAAACGCCACCTCCCCCAGCGCAGGCAACGCCCGGAGATCCAGCTTGCGATTCGGGGTTTGCGGGAAGGTATCCAAGCGTACAAAGGC
This sequence comes from Photorhabdus temperata, assembly GCF_025384845.1. Classification (NCBI taxonomy): domain Bacteria; kingdom Pseudomonadati; phylum Pseudomonadota; class Gammaproteobacteria; order Enterobacterales; family Morganellaceae; genus Photorhabdus; species Photorhabdus temperata. The sequence continues at coordinate 25,714 of NZ_JAJAFX010000037.1, forward strand.
TACTGGTACCATATAGTCAGGTAAAACTGCTCTCAGATGTTCACGTAAACTGACCACCAACCCCTCATTCGCTTCTGCCACCACATAGGCGACCAGCCGTTTGTTCTGCCCATCATCCAATGCCAGCACCGCCGCCTCTTGCACCACCGGGTGTTCCATCAACCGAGCCTCAATTTCACCCAGCTCAACCCGGAAGCCCCGAATTTTAACCTGCTGGTCGTTACGGCCCAGGAATTCCAGATCACCGTCCGGCAGGTAGCGGGCCAAGTCCCCGGTGCGATACATCCGCGCACCGGACACCGGACTAAAGGGATCCGGCATAAAACATGCCGCACTCAATTCCGGCCGGTTCAGATAACCCCGCGCCACCCCGACGCCACCAATATACATTTCGCCAACGCAGCCTAATGGGACGGGTTGGCCGTCTCTGTTCAGCAGGTAGACGCAGGTATTCTTAATCGGCCAGCCGATAGAACTATCATCTGCCAGAGATAGTATTTCCTTACAGGTCGCCGTCACGGTATTTTCCGTCGGACCATAAGCGTTCAATAACCGGGGTCGGTGGGTTTCCTGCCCAAACCAATCCTGAATGGCGCTCTTTTTAACCGCCTCACCGCCAATGATAATGAACCGGAGACAATCCGGTAACGATAATCCGTCATCTCTGACCACCAGTTCAGACCAGAATAAGGCCGGCAGTGACATCACCGTGATACGGCTTTGCCCGGCTAAGGCAATAAATTCCGGCATCGAAGCCAGCCAGCTATCATCCCGCATCACCAGCGTGGCACCGTTGCACAATGACGAGAAGCATTCTTCGATCGAAACATCAAACGCAAAAGCGGCAAATTGCAACACTCGGTCTTGCGCGGTGACGGCATAAGTCTCATTAAAACCCAGATACCGTTGATACACCGCCTGATGTTCTACCATCACCCCTTTCGGCTGCCCGGTTGAACCGGAGGTATAAATCACATATGCCAGATGCTGGGGTGTCAACGCAGGAACCTGCGGGTTGCTGTCCGGCTGGTCCGGCAGAATATTCGGGTCCAGTACCGTCAGCCCAGCCAATATCTCTTCACCCAGCGCCGCCCGACCGGCTGCATCAGCCAATACCACCGATGGAGCCGTATCATTTAGGATATACGCCAGACGTTCCTCCGGGTAGGTTGGGTCCAGCGGCACATAAGCACCACCGGCTTTCAGCACGGCTAACAACGCCACTACCATCACCGGGGAACGTGCTACGCAAATCGCCACCGGCTGATCCGGTGTGACACCCAGCGTCATCAGTTGATGGGCAAGGCGGTTGGCGCAAGCATTTAATTCAGCATAACTGAGGAACTGATGTTGATATTCTAACGCCGTGGCCTGTGGGGTTTGCTCTGCCTGTTGCTCAAACAGCTGATGAATACATAACGGATCAGGATACGGGCTTTCCGTGACGTTCCAAGTTTTCAGCAACAACGTGCGTTCCGCTTCCGGCAGGATGTTCAACGCCCGTACCGGGGTTTCCGGGGCCTGTTCAAGGGCCTCCACCAGACTCTCCAGCGCCTGCTGCATATAACCACATATCCGATCCGGCTCAAACGGCTGCACCACATGAGCGATCAGCCCCAATGTGGTGCCATCATCCTCCACCGACAGCCCAAAAGGATAGTTAGTGCGCTCCTGTTCGCCCAGGAATTCAATCCCGTCCATCGTTTCATCCAACAGATCCGGCTGATCATTATGTCGGTAGTTCAACAGCGCACTAAAGAGGGGCGTACCGCTGGCAACCCCACTGCACCGCTGGGCCAGCGCCAGTGAAGCGTGCTCATGCTCCAGCAACCCGGCCAGCCGCAGATGCACCGCCCGCACGCTGTCCCGTACCGGGGTCTCATCCATATCCAGCCGCAGCGGCAGAGTATTAATAAACAACCCCATGCCACTGTCAGCGCCTTCTCCCGCCGCCATGCGCCCAAACAGCACGGTGCCGAACACCACTTTCTCCTGACCACTGGTACACGACAGGACCTGTGCCCAGGCCAGATGACACAACGCTGCCAGACTGACACCCAAACGCCGGGCCTGATGGCGAAGACGGTCACTCATCCCGGCCATCAGCATCCGGTAGGCTTCCATCTCCTGCGAGCCATCAAGATGCACCTCCGCCAGCCCGAACGGCAGTGTAGGTTCATCCACCTCCGCCAACATGTCGGTAAAGAAACGAGTATGCTCGGCCTGACTCACCCCCAGCCGGGCCTGCGCCACCAGATTACGGAAAGGAACTGGGGAAGACAGACTGTCCTCACGTTCAGCAAGATACGCCTGAACTTCACGGTGCATCACTTTCATTGTGGTATAGTCACCGAGCAAGTGATGTTGCAATTCCAGTAAAAACCAACGGCCATCGGTCTCCTGAGCAATCACAAAACGCAGCAAAGGCGCCTGCCCCAAATCAAGACGATAATGACGGGGATTAAAACGTTCTGCCAGTTGATCACCAACCGGCCCATCAACCGGGTCCAGCGTCAATTCAGTGACCGACAAAGGCACCTGGCGCCAAACCACCTGAACCGGCACTGACAACCCTTGCCAAATAAAGGCGGTACGCAGAATATCGTGGCGCTCAACCACCTGTTGCACCGCCGCCAGATAACGGTCTAACAGAGACCGGTCAGCAAAGGCCATCTGTCCGGCTAACAAATACGGATCACCTTCGTTCGCCAGTAAGTGGTGGAACAGAATACCATCCTGCAACGGCGACAACGCATAGATATCCTGAATATTGGCAGCCCCACCCAGCACTTGCCGGATGATATGGTCAATCTCTGGCTGAGTCAGATCTATCAGCGGCAACATCGCCGGTGTTAACGCTGTAGTTGCCAGTGTAATGACGTTAGGCGGCACCATCACAGCACAATGCCACCCCAACGTTTGAGCCAATTCAGACAATACCGGCGACTGGAACAGATCACGCGCCGTCAGTGTCAATCTCAGGTGACGCAGACGTTCAATCATGCGCACGGCGAGCAGTGAATGGCCACCCAGCGCAAAGAAATTATCATGCCGGCTAACCTGCTCAATGCCCAGTAACTCACGCCAGATGGCGGCTAGGGCAATCTCAGCCTCCCCTTGCGGGGCTTCATAAATCTGACGGGCAACATCTTCCTCCCCCGGAGCCGGTAACGCCCGGTGATCCAGCTTGCCATTCGGCATCAACGGGAGGGCATCCAGACGTACAAAAGCCGCCGGGACCATATAATCAGGCAACAAGACACTCAGGTGTTCACGCAAACAGGCAACTAACCCGCCATTCGCTTCCGCCGCCACATAGGCGACCAACCGTCTGTTCCGTCCGTCATCCAGCGCCAGCACCACCGCTTCCTGCACCGCCGGGTGTTCCATCAACCGGGTTTCAATTTCCCCCAGCTCAACCCGGAAACCGCGGATTTTAACCTGATGGTCGTTACGGCCCAGGAATTCCAGATCGCCATCCGGCAGGTAACGAGCCAGATCCCCAGTGCGATACATGCGCGCTCCGGCTACCGGGCTAAAGGGATCCGGTATAAAACGTTCCACGCTCAACGCCGGCCGGTTCAGATAACCGCGCGCCACCCCGACGCCGCCAATATACATTTCACCAATGCCACCTAATGGTACCAGTTGACCATCTCGGTCCAGCAGGTAGACGCAGGTATTCTTAAGCGGCCGGCCGATGGAACGAACATCCTCCGGAGACAATATTTCCTTACAAGTCGCCGTCACCGTATTTTCCGTCGGGCCATACGCGTTCAATAGCCGGGGCCGGTGGGTTTCCTGGGTAAACCATGCCTGAATGGCACTCTTTTTGACCGACTGACCACCAAAAACCATTAACCGGAGCTCGTCTGGTAGTGACAACGTATTATCCCCGGTCATCAGTTCGGACCAAAACGACGCCGGCAGAAACATCACCGTGATACGGTATTGCCGGGATAAGTCAATAAATTCCCGCATAGACGCCAGCCAGCTATCATCCCGCATCACCAGCGTGGCACCACGACATAATGACGAGAAACACTCTTCCACTAAAACATCAAAGGCAAAAGAGGCAAATTGCAACACCCGGTCTTGCGCCGTAATGGCATAGGTCTCATTCAACCCCAGATGACGTTGATACACCGCCTGATGCTCTACCATCACCCCTTTCGGCTGCCCGGTTGAACCGGAGGTGTAAATGACATACGCCAGATGCTGTGGCGTCAACCCAGATAACCGTGGGTTGCTGTCCGGCTGGTTCAGCACGGTATTCGGGTCAAGTACCGTCAGCCCGCCCAGCGCCTCTTCCCCCAGCGCCGCCCGGCCAGCCGCATCAACCAGGACCACGGACGGGGCCGTATCATTCAGGATATACACCAGTCGTTCTCTGGGATAAGCCGGATCCAGAGGCACATAGGCCCCACCCGCTTTCAGCACCGCCAGCAGCGCCACCACCATCGCCGGGGAACGGGCCACGCCAATCACCACCCGCTGGTCCGGTGTCACGCCCAGCGCAATCAGTTGATGGGCTAACCGGTTGGCACAGGCATTCAATTCGGCATAACTGAGGGTCTGCTGTTGATACATCAGCGCTGTGGCATTCGGGGTTATCTCCACCTGTTGTTCAAACAACTGATGGATACATAACGGATCAGGATAAGGGGTTTCTGTTGCATTCCAAGTTTCCAGCAACAACGTGCGTTCCGTCGCAGGCAGGATATTCAACACCCGTACCGGCGTCTCCGGAGCTTGCTCAAGCGCCTCCGCCAGACTCTCCAGCGCCTGCTGCATATAACCGCATATCCTGTCCGGATCAAACGGCTGCACCACATACGCGGTCAATCCCAAAGAAGAGCCGCCATCCTCCACCGACAGCCCAAACGGATAGTTAGTACGCTCCTGTTCGCCCAGGAATTCAATCCCAGCCATCGTTTCATCCAGCGGATCCGGCTGTTCATTATGTCGGTAGTTCAACAGGGCGCTAAAGAGGGGCGTACCACTGGCAACGCCACTGCACCGCTGGGCCAAAGCCAGTGACGCATGCTCATGCGCCAGCAAGCCGGCCAGCCGCAGATGTACCTCCTGCACACTGTCCCGTACCGGGGTATCATCGATATCCAACCGCAACGGCAACGTATTAATAAACAGCCCCATCCCATTGTCAGCACCGTTTCCCGCCGCCATGCGCCCAAACAACACGGTACCAAACACCACTTTCTCCTGCCCGCTGGTACACGATAACACCTGTGCCCAGGCCAGATGACACAATGCCGCCAGACTGACACCCAAACGCCGGGCCTGACTACGCAAACGGTCATTCAACCCAGCCGTCAACATCCGGTAGGATTCCGTCACCCGCGAGCCATCACGATGCACCTCCGTCAGCCCGAACGGCAGCGTCGGCTCATCCACTTCGGCCAACATGTCGGTAAAGAAACGGGTATGGGCGGCCTGACTCACCCCCAACCGAACCTCCGCCACCAAATTGCGGAACGGCACCGGAACCGGTAGACGGTCCTCCTGCCCGGAAAAACAGGCCTGCACTTCACGGTGCATCACTTCCATCGTTTCATGATCACCAATCAGGTGATGCTGTAACTCCAGTAAAAACCAACGGCCATCGGTTTCCTGGGCGATGACAAAATGCAATAGCGGGGCCTGATTCAGGTTAAGACGATAGTGACCTGGGTCAAAACGCCGGGTTAACTGGTCAATGACGGAGCCGTCAGCCGGGTCCAGTATCAATTCAGTCACCGACAAGGTCGCCTGACGCCAAACTACCTGAGCCGGCACAGATAATCCTTCCCAGATAAAGACGGTACGCAAAATATCATGGCGATCAATCGCCTGTTGCACCGCCGCCAGATAACGGTCCAGCAGAGCGCGATTAGCAAAGGCCACTGGATAGAGCACCAGATACGGGTCGCCTTCCTTTTCCAACACATGGTGAAACAGGATACCGTCCTGCAACGACGACAGGGCATAGATATCCTGAATATTCGCCATCCCGCCCGGCACTAGTCCGACGATGTGGTCAATGTCAGGCTGAGTCAGATCAATCAACGGCAACATCTCAGGCGTCAGCGCCGTGGTCGCCGGTGTCATCACGTTAGGCGGCACTATCACGGCCTGATGCCGCCCCAACATTTGGGCCAGATCTGACAGCACGGGCGACTGGAACAGATCACGCGCCGCCAGGGTCACCCCTTGGTGACGCAAGCGTTCAATCATCTGCACGCCCAGCAGTGAATGCCCGCCTAGTGCAAAGAAGCTGTCATGCCGGCTGATCTGCTCAATACCCAATAACTCACGCCAGAGAGCGGCAATGGCGATCTCAGCCTCCCCTTGTGGGGCTTCGTAAATCTGCCGGGCAAAATCTTCCTCCCCCGGGGCCGGTAATGCCCGGCGATCCAACTTGCCATTCGGGGTCTGCGGAAAGGACTCCAGACGCACAAAAGCCGCCGGGATCATATAGTCAGGCAAAATGGTACTCAGGTGTGCACGCAGATCGGCAGCCAATCCTTCATGCACTTGCGCCGCCACATAGGCAACCAAACGTTTGCCTCGCCTGCCATCCAGCGCCAGTACCGCCGCCTCTTGCACTGCCGGGTATTCCAACAGCCGGGCTTCAATTTCCCCCAACTCAACCCGGAAGCCGCGGATTTTAACCTGCTGGTCGTTACGGCCCAAGAATGCCAGCTCACCGTCCGCCAGGTAGCGGGCCAAATCCCCCGTCCGGTACATCTGCGCTCCGGATACCGGACTAAAGGGATCCCGTATAAAACGCTCCGCGCTCAATTCCGGCTGGTTAAGATAACCGCGCGCCACACCAACGCCGCCAATATACATTTCACCAATGCAGCCTAATGGCACCGGTTGACCGTTTTTGTCCAATAGGTAGATGCAGGTATTTTTAACCGGCCTGCCAATAGAACGATCATCTGCTGGGGATAAGATTTCTTTACAAGTCGCAATCACGGTATTTTCAGTCGGACCATACGTATTTAATAACCGTGGGCGATAAGTTTCCTGGGCAAACCACGCCTGAATAGCTCTCTTCTGTACCGCCTCACCACCAATAATGATTAACCTGAGACAATCCGGCAACGGTAATGCTTTGTCTCTGGCCGCCACTTCAGACCAGAATAAGGTCGGCAGAGACATCACCGTAATACGGTTTTGTCGGATTAAAGTGATAAATTCCTGCACCGAAGCCAGCCAGCTATCATCACGAATAACCAGCGTCGCACCATGACATAATGACGAGTAGAATTCTTCTACCGAAGCATCAAACGCAAAAGAGGAAAATTGTAGAACCCGGTCTTGTGCCGTGACAGCATAGGTCTCATTAAAACCCAAATACCGTTGATACACCGACTGATGCTCTACCATCACCCCTTTCGGCTGCCCGGTTGAGCCGGAAGTGTAAATCACATACACCAGATGCTGTGGCGTCAACGCGGCGACTTGCGGATTACTGTCCGGCTGGTCTGGCAGGGTATTCGGGTCCAGTACCGTCAGCCCGGCCAGCGCCTCTTCGCCCAGCACAGCCCGTCCAACCGCATCAGCCAATACTACTGACGGCGCCGTATCATTCAGAATATACGCCAGACGTTCCCCCGGATAGGTTGAATCCAGCGGCACATAGGCCCCACCGGCTTTCAGTACCGCCAGCAAAGCCACCACCATCGCCGGAGAGCGTTCCACACAAATCGCTACCTGCTGGTCAGGTGTGACACCCTGCGCAATCAGTTGATGCGCCAGACGGTTAGCCCGGCTATTCAATTCCGCGTAACTGAGGGTCTGCTCTTGATACTCCAACGCCGGGGTCTCTGGGGCCCGCTCTACCTGTTGCTCAAACAGTTGATGGATACATAGCGGATTAGGATAAGGGTTTTCCGTGGCGTTCCAGGTTTCCAGCAACAACGTGCGTTCAGCCTCCGGCAACACATTAAGCTGCCCGACAGGGATTTCCTCACCCTGCCTTTTTGACGAAGCCAGCACCTGCAAGTGTTCGCTCATCCGCAAAACCCCTTCCGTGCTCAAACGATTTTCATCGTATACCCAGCGAAAACCGCCCTGTGCATTCACCTGGAGCGTCAGCAATTCACCGGGTGCCGTCTGATCATCCTGTATCACCGAGACGGCGATCTGCCATGGCCGGTGGGTTGTCAGCGCCGGGATAGCCTGCAATGAAGGCAAGCGGATAAGAAGATCATGACTAAATGTCCGGTGCTGCGCCAGCCGGGCAAGCTCGTCATCAACCCAGTCAGCTACCATCCTCCACGGCTTATCAAACGCCACCTCAACAGCCATAGGCACCACAGGCGCCAGATCTGCCGGTGTCTCATTTAACTCATTCACGCACCAACCGATTTGAAATTCGGTCTGCTGAGTCAAACGCGCAAGATAGATAACGAATGCCTGCAATAGTACCTGTAATGGGTCCTCTTCACCTTTTTTCGGCAACGGAGACTGCCAGGCACTTATTATCCATCTGGGTTCTGCCTGATTCCCGGCAGTTTCAAAAGGTAACTGGAATGGCTGCAAAGCGGCAAGACGCTCATACCAGAATGATTCACTGGGTGTAAGCGCCTGGGAGAGATCCTTTGTATTTTGGGTCGGTTGTGAAGCGTCGTTTGCGTCGGTTATGTTTTCTGACCTCTGAAGGAGGTGTTCAGTTTTACAAGCACTTCCCATTTTAGCAATGTTATCTTTCATCTATTTACCTCAACGAACCTGTTAGAAATTTGAAAACCGTCATTGCCGACAGTTACCATCAATGTTGTTTTCTTATTTCTTGCCCCCAAGAAATAAAAACGGACACGTCTGACATTAATTCAAGATACTCAGATGCGGGATGCCATAGCCCGATTAATAGCCATATAATCAACAATTATTCAGCGCTAATTTCCTTGACAATAGAATAAATAATTCATCTTATGAGCCGGAATAAGATATTATTCCCCATTTCTACTTTCAGGTAAGCGCCTTTGGCTTTCTGCAATTTTCATTATCTGACACTGAATTCCATAATTAAAAATGGAATCGTTAACTGCATTTACTATATACAAACACTAAATCAATGTTATATTTTACCCGTCCTCCATTAATATCCAACTGAAATTATTCAATATTGACAATGCAATCCTGCAATCTCAATTATGTAATAATATGACATCAGATTAAAATAATTCATAAAACATTATTTTTCAATAGAAAAAACGCCGCCAACTCAAATATCACAAACAGGCGAACACACTTTAAAAACGACTTAATGATATATTACCTCGTAATAATTAGATCATAATAAAATATAATTTCAACTACAAATAAGATTCCAAAATAGCGCTACATCTTATGCCGACAATAATTCTATTTATAACAATTGGTTGAAGGAGGCCATGTATGGCAGAATTATGAAATGTTATTTATTCACCATACTTATCACTACTAATTATTTTAATGAAAAATAGAGATTATTGAATTAAGATCAATTCAATCAACACATGTTGTTATTAATAAATAAATTACTATCATCACATGTTACACCAACTCTTCAGAATCATTTTTTTAAAAAACCAAATAATAACCACACAATTAAATATATTTCCAATATGGTAATAAAACTAAATTACACACCGAAAAATAACAACAATAGCAAAAAAACCTGATTAAATAACTTATATGGAAATTAGCCATTCCCTTATCTTGTCTTAATATAAAAATAATCCGGTATAAACAACATATACCGGATTATTACGACAACATTAAATTATTCTATATTTCTTAATCTATCCGTACTATAGCGTTTCCCCATCACAATGCATTGCCAACGCCCTATTTATAGCCTGAGCTAAAGAGATTCTATTCTCATTATCCTCCAATAAACTAAAATGGTTACCCGGAACAGCAATCAACCGAAGTGAAAGATCAGGCATTACCTGCGCCCAACCTAACGATGGTTCGCTATTTAACGACTCTGGCTTTTCATCCGTGACAAAAGAAATAGCAGGAGAAAGCTCTATCGCATAAAACTGATGCAGCGTTACCGCTAATGCCTGCGGTTCATACTCTCTGACTATTTGTGCATAACGCGCTATCTGCTCCCAACGTTTGGCGATTAAATCAGGGCACAGATTGGCGGGATATAACGCCAATTCCTGTGCCGTTTCAATAAACTGTACCAAACTCAACTCATCAATTCGCCGGTACAACGCCACGACCTCTTCTGTGCACTCTTCCTCTGACTGCCGGGCCAGCTCAGTAAAGAAATGATATTTGGGTTGCATGGCCTCTTTCCCTAAATAATGAGGCGCTGGCGTATCAATCCCCCCCAAGAAGTTCACTGTCTCACCAACATACAAAAGCCGCTCGACAATAGCATAAGCCAATATACCGCCGGAAGAGTAGCCACATAGCCGGTACGGGCCTTCTGGTTGAACCACTTTCATCAAGCTGATCATTCTTGCCGCCTGTTCTTCCATCGTTAACATCGGTTCTTCACTGATGGACGGCCAAGGCAAGGCATAAACCGGATAGCCTGACTGGATATGCCGGGTCAGCCCGAAGACATAAGAATAGTCACCCATCCCACTGGGGACAAAGAATAGCGGCAGTCCTGTTCCATCAGGTCGCACCGATATAGCACCGCTTTGTGGCTGAGACAATAAATCTGACGTGATTTTAGATGCCAGTTCGGACAGCACCGGGAATTGGAATAAAGCATTTAATGTGCAAACCAAACCACAACTGGCGGCAAGATTGGTCATTCGCATGGCAAGCAGAGAGTGACCGCCCAGCACGAAGAAGCTGTCGTGCCGACTGACCTGCTCAACCCCCAGCAACTCACGCCAAATCGCTGCCAGTGCAATTTCCGTTTCCCCTTGTGGTGCTTCATAAACCTGACGGGCAAACGCTTCATTATCCAGCGCCGGCAGCATTCGACGATCCAACTTACCGTTCGGGGTCAACGGAAGTGCATCCAGCCGCACAAAGGCCGTTGGTACCATATAGTCAGGTAAAGTTGCACTCAGATGGATACGCAGGCTATTCGCCAGCCCCTCATCCGCTTGCACCACAACATAAGCGACCAGACGCTTATCCTGCGCTTCTCCCAACGCCAACACCACCGATTCACGTACCGCCGGGTGTTCTATCAGCCGGGCTTCAATTTCCCCCGGTTCAATGCGGAAACCGCGGACTTTAACCTGCTGGTCGTTGCGTCCCAGGAATTCCAAGTTGCCATCCGGCAGGTAGCGAGCTAAATCCCCGGTACGGTACATACGAGCACCCGGTTGATCACTAAACGGATCCATCAGGAAACGTTCAGCGGTCAATTCTGGCCGATTCAAGTAACCACGAGCGACAGCGACTCCCCCAATGTAAAGTTCACCCGTGACACCCATTGGGACAGGTTCCCCGTGGGTATTGAGAATATAAATTTGGGTATTGGATATTGGGCGACCAATCGGTACGTTATCGGCAAAACAGCTCGGGTGGTTGATATCAAACACGGTACAACCCACGACGGTTTCGGTTGGGCCGTACTCGTTGATGATGCGTGATCCAGGCGATAATGTCTGCCAAAGTGCAATAGTGGAACTGGGCAGTGTCTCTCCACCCACGATAAAGCAGTGAGCGGGGCATTTTTGTCCCACGGTTTTCAATTTCTGCCCCATTGCCGAAAGATGACCGGGAGTAATTTTAACCAAAGCACCCGATTCCATTGACAACAATGCGGGAAGCAATTCAACCAGCTCCTGCCCGTCACGGAGCAAATGGATCTTGCCACCACACAGTAAAGGCAGGTAAAGACTGGTGACCGTGGCATCAAAGGCTATCGATGACGAAACGATACTATTGAATTGTCTTTCAGTTAAGTAATCACTCCGCGCCCATAGCAGGTAGTTGCAGACACCACGATGTTCCAGCATCACGCCTTTCGGTGTCCCTGTCGAACCCGAGGTATAAATGACATACGCCAGATGTCGTGAAGTTAGTTCAGGTATTTGCGGGTTGTAGTCCCGCTGGTTGAGCAATGCATTTGGGTCAAGTACGGTGAGTTCTGCCAGTGCCTTCTCACCCAACGCAGCACATCCGGCTTTATCCGCCAGCAAAATAACCGGAGCGGCATCCGTCAGAATATGTGCCAGACGCTCCCCGGTATAGACCGGATCCAACGGCACATAGGCTCCACCGGCTTTTAGTATTGCCAATACCCCCACCACCATTGCGGGTGAACGTGACACACAAATCGCCACTCGCTGATCCGGCTCTACGCCCAGCGCAATTAGCTGATGGGCCAACCGGTTAGCACGAGTATTTAATTCCGCATAACTGAGGATTTGATCTTCATGCACTAATGCTGTGGCATTCGGGGTTTTCTCCACTTGTTGTTCAAACAACTGATGGATACATAACGCATCAGGATACGCAGTTTCCGTCGCGTTCCAGGTTTTTAACAACAATGTACGCTCCGATTCCGGCAGAGTTTCCAACTGCCGTACCGGCGTTTCAGGCGCTTGTTCAAGCGCCTCCACCAAACTCTCCAGCGCCTGTTGCATATAACCGCATATCCGATCCGCATCAAACGGCTGGACAACTTGAGCGGTTAATCCCAGGGATTCACCACAATCCTCCACCGACAACACTAACGGATAATTGGTTCTCTCCTGCGCATCAAGGAATTCAATCCCGCTGATCAGTTCATCCAGCGTTGTTGGCAATGCATTATGTCGATAGTTCAACAAGCTGCTAAAGAGGGGGATCTCTCCCTGCACATTACTGCAACGCTGGGCCAGCGCCAGTGAAGCATGTTCATGTTCCAATAGCCCAGCGAGTCGGGTATGGGCAGCCTGCACGCTGTCCCGTACCGGGGTATCATTGATATCCAACCGCAGCGGCAAGGTATTGATAAACAGCCCCATGCCACTATCAGCCCCTTCTCCCGCCGCCATGCGTCCAAACAGCACGGTGCCAAACACCACTTTCTCCTGATCGCTGGTATGCGACAATACCTGAGCCCAGGCCAGATGACACAACGCCGCCAAACTGACACCCAAACGCCGGGCCTGACCACGCAGACGATCATTCAACTCAGGCACCAACATCCGGTGGGATTCCATCACCTGTGAACCATCACTATGCACCTCCGTCAATCCGAACGGCAGCGTGGGTTCATCCACCGCCGCCAGCATATCGGTAAAGAAGCGGATATGCGCTTCCTGACTGACCCCCAACCGGGCCTCAGCCACCAAATTACGGAAAGAAACTGGGGAAGGCAGGCTGTCCTCCTGTTCGGTGAGATACGCCTGAACCTCACGGTTCATCACGTCCAGCGTAGTATGGTCACCAATCAGGTGATGCAGCAATTGCAGGACAATCCAGCGCCCATCGGCTTCTTGCGCCACCACAAACCGCAGCAATGGTGCCTGATTCAGGTCAAGACGATAATAACGAGGATTAAAACGTTGAGCCAGTTGTTCACAAATCGGCCCATCAGCCGGGTCCAGAGTCAATTCAATGACCGATAAAGGTGCCTGACGCCAGACGACCTGAGCCGGCACAGACAACTCTTGCCAGATAAAGGCGGTACGCAAAATATCGTGACGATCAACCACCTGTTGCACCGCCGCCAAATAACGGTCCAGCAGAGTCCGTTCAGCAAAGGCCATCTGGCTGACCACCAGATACGGATCCCCTTCGTTTGCCAGTAAGTGGTGGAACAAAATACCGTCCTGCAATGGTGACAAGGCATAGATATCCTGAATATGGGTCACCCCGCCCGGCACCTGTCTGACGATGCGGTCAATGTCAGACTGAGTCAGATCGATCAGCGGCAACATCTCTGGGGTGAGTGTCGTCGTCGCTGATGTAATGACGTTAGGCGGCACTATCACGGCTTGGTGCTGTCCCAATGTTTGGGCTAAATCTGACAGCATTGGAAACTGGAACAGATCACGCGCCGTCAGGGTCAACCCCTGGTGACGCAGGCGTTCAATCATCCGTACCGCGAGCAGTGAATGGCCGCCTAGGGCAAAGAAATTGTCATACCGGCTGATCTGTTCAATCCCCAGTAATTCACGCCAAATCGCCGCCAGGGTCATTTCCATTGCTCCTTGTGGCGATTCGTAAACCTGACAGACCACAGCTTCATTGTCCGGTGCCGGAAGCGCACGGCGATCCAGCTTACCGTTCGGGGTCAACGGAAGTGCATCCAGACGCACAAAGGCTGTCGGTACCATATAGTCAGGCAAAATTTTACTCAGGTGAACACGCAAACTATTAACCAGCCCCTCATCCACTGATGCCACCACATAGGCCACCAACCGTTTCTCCGGCCCATCACCCAATGCCAACACAACAGCCTCACGCACCGCCGGATGCTCTGCCAGACTCGTCTCAATTTCCCCCGGTTCAATGCGGAAACCGCGGATCTTAACCTGCTGGTCGTTGCGGCCCAGGAATTCCAGATTGCCGTCCGGCAGATAACGCGCCAAATCCCCGCTCCGGTACATACGCGCATCCGGGTTATCACTGAATGGATCCACCAAGAAACGTTCTGCGGTTAGTTCAGGACGATTGAAATAACCCAGAGCTACCCCATCTCCCCCGACATAAATCTCTCCGGCCACGCCCAACGGCACCGGCTGACCATAAACGTCCAGCAGATAAACACGCGTATTCGCGATTGGCCGGCCAATGGGGATGCGGATCGCTCCCCGCGCTAACGCCGCAATAGGATACATCGTGGTAAAGGTGGTTCCCTCGCTCGGACCATAGGCCTGCAATAATTGTTGTGGCGGACGATTATCCAGAACTTGGGCAATCACATGTAAATCAGGAATATCTCCCCCGAAAATCAGGATCTTAATCTGTGGAAGCACTGGGGATAACGCTACCGCCAGCCGGTTAAACAACCCGATAGTCAGCCACAACACTGTGATACGGTGAGTCTGTAACGCTCGTATTAACTCCGGTGGTGTCAATAACGTGGCACGATCGATAACCACCAGAGCACCGCCATTGAGCAACGGTGCCCAGACTTCAAACGTGCTGGCGTCGAAAGCCGGATTAGCCGTAAAGGCAACCCGATCATCCGGTCCAATTTCAGCATAGCCATTATTGATGACCAACCGGACTACAGCACGATGAGTCACTACCGCCCCTTTTGGCATGCCAGTTGAGCCGGAGGTATACATAATATACGCTGACTCGGTGCTGGAACGTGGTAAGTTAAAGTTGAGACACTCTTCCTCTCTACTCGTATTCGCCTTATCAGAGAGACGAAGCAGCGGAACAGCCAGATCCGCCGGAATATCTGCTCGTATATCGGTGAGCAACAACCGGGCGGAACAATCACTTATCAACCAATTCTTCCGCTCATCCGGCACACTGGGATCAACAGGCACGTAAACGGCGCCAGCTTTGAGAATAGCTAACTGGGCCACCACCAGTTCCATCGACCGCTCTAACAGGAGCGCAACATGATCACCAGGACAAACCCCTTGTTCGACCAGTTGACGGGCCAACCCGTTAGCATGCGCATTCAATTCCGTATAGCTCAGCGTCTTTTCTCCCGCGATCAGTGCTGTCGCTTCTGGGGTTTTCGCCACCTGCTGTTCAAACAACTGATGAATGCACAATTGCTCAGGATAGGCGGTTTCCGTCGCGTTCCAGGTTTCCAGCAACAACCGGCGCTCCGCCGGGGCCAGGATATCAATCGTCCCAACCGGCTGTTGAGCAGGCGCGACCATCGCTTGCAGCACCGCGTGCAGATATCCCACCTGTCGCGCCATTGTCGGGGCATCAAACAACGCCGAGGCATAACTCAGCGCACCGACAATCCTGCCCGCCTCTTCTGACAAGCTCAGTTCAAGATCAAACTTAACAACATCAAAAGGTTGATTGACCGGTGACACCGCCAGCCCCGGTAATTGCCACTCCGTTCCCTCCGTGCTCTGCCAGTCAAACATCACCTGGAACAACGGGGTATGCGCCAGCCGGCGCGGCGGCTGCACAATTTCCACTACCTGCTCAAACGGTAAATCCTGATGCGCCTGCGCCGCTAAGGCGGTTTGTCGTACCTGCGCCAGTAATTCCGTCACCGTCAGTTCGCCCGGGATATCAATACGCAACGCCAGCGTATTCACAAAGAATCCGATCAGCGGTTCCACCTCCTGACGACTGCGACCGGCACTCGGTGTCCCAATCACCACCGCTTCCTGACCGGACAGGCGCGACAGGACCACGGCCCAGGCTGACAACAGCGTCATAAATAACGTCACACCGTGCTGCTCACTCAGGCGTTTAAGCGCGGCCGTTAATGCCGTATCCAGGTTAACCGGCACGGTATGCCCGATAAACGACTGCTCCGACGGACGAGGCCGGTCAGTGGGTAAATCCAGCAGCACCGGGGCATCAGCCAGCATGGCCCGCCAATAGTCGGATTGCTCCCCGGTCCGTTCAGCCGACAGCCACTGACGCTGCCAGGCGGCGTAATCCGGGTACTGAATTGTCAACGGCGGCAACGGTGCCGGCTGCCCGGCCAGAAGCGCCGTATAGAATGCACTCAGTTCGCGTATCAGCACATCGACAGACCAGCCATCGGAAATAATGTGATGCTGGGTGAGCAGGAACCGGTATTCATCATCGGCAAGCCGGATCAGCGAAGCGCGAATAAGCGGACCACGCTCAAGGTCAAATGGGGCCCGCGCTTCTTCCGCACACAGGCGTTCAAGCACACCATCCGCCTCCGGGAGCCCACGTAGATCATGTTGGGATAACCGCAGGCCGCTATCCGGCGCCAACAGTTGCACTTGCGGCTGACCGTCAACAGAAACGAAAACGGAACGTAATGCGTCATGACGGGCAAACACACTATCCAGCGCCTGCTGCCAGGCCACGCTATCCAGCTGACCGCACACGTGCAGAGCCATCGGAATATGATAAGTCTCACTGACCCCCTCAAGCTGCGCCAGGAACCACAGGCGCTGTTGAGCAAATGACAACGGTAACTCACCCTCACGGGATATCGGCAGGATGGCCGGCAGGACCATGTCCGCCTGACCAGACCCGCCCTGCATGACCTCAGCCAACGCCAGCAAAGTGGGGAATTTAAACAGGGTCGCCAGCGACAGTTCAACCCCGAAAGCCGCGACCCGGTTCATCACCCGTACCGCCAGCAACGAATGCCCCCCCAACGCAAAGAAATTATCATACCGGCTGATTTGCTCAATCCCCAAAATTTCACGCCAAATCGCTGCCAGGGCAATTTCTGTTTCTCCCTGCGGCGCGGCATAAACCCGGTGGGCATAAGCTTCATTGTCCGGGGCCGGCAATGCCCGGCGATCCAGTTTACCGTTCGGCGTCAACGGCAACGCCGCCAGCCGCACAAAGGCCGACGGCACCATGTAGTCAGGCAGCTGAACACTCAGATGGGCACGCAGGCTATGAATCAATCCCTCATCCGCCGGCGCCGCCACATAAGCCACCAGCCGTTTCTCCGGCCCGTCACCCTGTGCCAATACCACCGATTCACTCACGGCCGGGTGCTCCAGCAACCGGGCCTCAATTTCCCCCGGTTCAATCCGGAAACCACGGATTTTCACCTGCTGGTCGTTGCGGCCCAGAAACTCCAGATTGCCGTCCGGCAGATAACGCGCCAAATCCCCGGTCCGGTACATCCGCGCCCCCGGGTTATCACTGAACGGATCGAGAAGGAACCGTTCCGCCGTCAGGTCAGGGCGATTGAAGTAGCCCCGCGCCACCCCCGCCCCGCCGATATAAATTTCACCCACCACGCCCAGCGGCACCGGCTGGCCATAAACGTCCAGCAAATAAAGGCCGGTGTTGGCTATCGGACGCCCGATACTTTCAATAATCCTGTCACCCCGTTGTATCGACAGCCAGGCAGAATACGTTGTCGTTTCGGAAGGCCCATAGAGATTACATAACCGCTGTACCGGCGCTTCTGCAAAAATCTGTTCAATCAGGGCACGTTTAAGCGGTTCACCCGCCAGATTGACGGTATGAACCGACGCCATCAGCGCCTGAGCCTGCAATAACGGTTTCATCGCCGACGGGACTGAGTTAATCAGGGTCACCGGCAAAGCATGCCGCATCAATGACAGGACATCATCGACCAGATGAATCGCCGCACCACAAGACAACGGCATAAGAAATTCAAAAATGGACAGGTCGAAATTCATTGACGTCGAGAAAAGCGTCTCCCGGATCTCTTCCGCCCCAAAAGCCTGTTGTGCCCAGTGCAGGAAGTTCACGGTATTCCGGTGCTCAATCATCACCCCTTTTGGCACGCCCGTGGAGCCGGAAGTATAAATCACATAGGCTAAATGACGGTCAGTCAGCCCCGCTCTCTGCGGGTTGCTGTCCGCCTGTTCAGGCAAGATATTGGGGTCAAGTACCGTCAATCCGGTCAGGGCTGGCTCGCCCAGCGCCACACCCCCGGCCTCATCCGCCAGTATTACGGACGGCGCAGCATCATGCAGGATATGCGCCAGACGTTCACCCGGATAAGCCGGGTCCAGCGGCACATAAGCCCCGCCCGCTTTCAGTACGGCCAGCAATGCCACCACCATGGCCGGAGAACGTGACACGCAAATCGCCACCCGCTGATCCGGCCCGACACCCAGTGCCATCAGCTGATGGGCCAGCCGGTTGGCACGGGCATTGAGTTCGGCATAACTGAGGGTCTGCTCTTCATCTTCATACACTAACGCTGGCGCGTCAGGCGTTTTCTCCACCTGCTGTTCAAACAACTGATGAATGCACAATTGCTCAGGATAGGCGGTTTCCGTGGCGTTCCAGGTTTTTAACAGCAACGTACGTTCCGCTTCCGGCAGAATTTCCAATGCCCGAACAGGCATTTCCGGGGCCTGCTCCAGGGCCGCCGCCAGACTTTCCAGCGCCTGTTGCATATAACCGCACAGGCTTTCCGGATCAAACGGTTGCACTACCTGAGCCGTCAGCCCCAGGGCTTCCCCAAAATCCTCCACTGACAGCATAAACGGATAGTTGGTCCGCTCCTGTGCGCTCAGAAACTCAATACCCCTGATGATGCCATCCGACGTTGCCGACAAAGTATTGTGCCGATAATTCAACAGGCTATTAAAGAGGGGGCGTTCACCCGGCACACCGCTGCAACGCTGGGCCAGCGCCAGTGACGCGTGCTCATGTTCTAATAATCCGGCCAGCCGGGTATGAGCGGCCTGTACGCTGTTCCGTACCGGCGTTTCATCAATATCCAGACGCAGCGGCAGGGTATTGATAAACAATCCCATACTGCTGTCTGCCCCTTCCCCCGCCTGCATACGTCCAAACAGCACCGTGCCAAACACGACATTCTTCTGACCACTGGTACGCGACAACACCTGAGCCCAGGCCAGATGACATAAAGCCGCCAGACTGACGCCCAGATGTCTAGCCTGATGACGCAAACGGTTATTTAGCTCAGCTGGCAACATCCGGTAGAATTCCTCCACCTGCGAGCCATCACGATGCACTTCCGTCAAACCAAACGGCAATGTCGGTTCATCTACGTCAGCTAACAGGTCAGTAAAGAAACGGGTGTGTTCTTCTTGACTCACCCCCAATCGGGCCTGCGCCACCAAATTACGGAACGGTGTCGGCGCAGACAGGCTGCCCTCCTGCCCCGTCAGACACGCATGGACTTCGCGGTGCATCACTTCCATCGTTTCATGGTCGCCGATCAAATGATGCTGCAATTCCAGTAAAAGCCAGCGGCCATCGGTTTCCTGCGCCACCACAAAGCGCAATAACGGCGCTTCCCTCAAGTCGAGACGATGATGACGCGGATCAAAACGTCGGGTTAACTGTTCACTGATTGAACCGTCAGCCGGGTTCAGTGTCAGTTCAGTCACCGACAATTGGGCCTGACGCCAGACCACCTGCGCCGGCACTGACAATCCTTGCCAGATAAAAGCCGTACGTAAAATATCGTGCCGATCAACCACTCGTTGAACCGCTACCAGATAACGATCTAACAGAGACCGGTCAGCAAAGGCCATCAAACCCGTCAACAGATACGGATCCCCTTCGCTTGCCAGTAAGTGGTGGAACAAAATACCGTCCTGCAACGGCGACAACGCATAAATATCCTGAATATTGGCAATCCCGCCCGGCACCTGCCCAACGATGCAATCAATGTCAGCCTGAGTCAAATCAATCAGCGGCAACATCGCCGGTGTCAGCACCGTAGTACCCAGTGTAATACGGTTGTCAGGCACCTGAATTTCATCATTCTGAACCAGGGACTGCGCCAAAATACAGAGTGTTGGATGCTGGAATAGCGTTTTTACCGATACACTCAGACCGATACGCCGCAATCGATCAATCATGCGCACAGCAAGCAGCGAATGCCCTCCTAGCGCAAAGAAGCTGTCATACCGGCTTATCTGCTCAACGCCCAACAACTCACACCAGACAACCGCCAGCATCGTTTCCATCTTCCCGTTCGGCGCTTCATAGACCTGACGGGCAAACGCCGCCTCCCCCGGTGCAGGCAATGCCCGGCGATCCAGCTTGCCATTCGGGGTCTGCGGGAAGGCATCCAAGCGCACAAAGGCCGCCGGTATCATATAGTCAGGTAAAACGGTACTCAGGTATTCACGCAAACAGGCAGCCAACCCCTCATGTACTTCCGCCACCACATAGGCGATCAGTCGTTTTCCCTGCCCATCATCCAGCACCAGCACCGCCGCCTCTTGCACCATTGGGTGTTCTGCCAGCCGGGTTTCAATTTCTCCCAGCTCAACACGGAAGCCCCGAATTTTAACCTGCTGATCGTTACGGCCCAGGAATTCCAAATTGCCATCTGGCAAATAACGGGCCAAATCGCCAGTGCGATACATCCGCGCACCGGATACCGGACTAAAGGGATCCGAGATAAAACGTTCAGTACTCAATTCTGGCAGGTTCAGATAACCCCGTGCTACACCGACGCCGCCAATATACATTTCACCCACGCAACCTAATGGTACTGGCTGACCGTATCTGTCCAGCAGGTAGACGCAGGTATTTTTAAGCGGCCGACCGATAGAACTATCATCTGCCGGGGATAAGACATCCTGACAAGTCGCCGTCACGGTATTTTCCGTTGGGCCATACGCGTTCAATAGCCGGGGTCGGTGGATCTCTCGCGCAAACCAGTCCTGAATGGCGCTCTTTTTCACCGCATCACCACCAATGATAATGAGCCGAAGACCATCCGGTAGCGGTAATGTATTGTTGTCTCTGGCAATCAGTTCGGACCAAAACAACGCAGGCAGAGACATCACCGTGATACAATTCTGCCAAGCCAAGGCAATAAATTCCGACATAGAAGCCAGCCAGCTGTCATCGCGCATGACCAGCGTGGCACCATTACATAATGTCGAGAAACATTCTTCCACTGAAACGTCAAAAGCAAAAGAAGCAAATTGCAACAGCCGATCTTGCGCCGTGACTGCATAGGTCTCATTAAAACCCAAGTGACGCTGATACACCGCCTGATGCTCTACCATCACACCTTTCGGCTGCCCAGTTGAGCCAGAAGTATAGATGACGTAAACCAAGTGCTCTGGCGTCAATTCAGCTACCTGCGGGTTGCGGTCCGACTGATCTAGCAAAGTATTCGGGTCAAGTATCGTCAGTCCGACCAACGCCTCGTCACCCAGTGCTGCTCGTCCAGTCGCATCAGCCAATATCACTGATGGAGCCGTATCATTCAGGATATACGCCAGACGCTCCAACGGATAAGTTGGATCCAGCGGCACATAAGCCCCACCGGCTTTCAGTACGGCCAGCAATGCCACCACTATTGCCGGGGAACGGGCCACGCAAATCGCCACCCGCTGATCCGGCTCAACACCCAGTGCAATCAGCTGATGGGCCAGCCGGTTGGCACGGGCATTGAGTTCGGCATAACTGAGGGTCTGCTCTTGATACACTAACGCTGTCGCCTCCGGGGTTTTCTCCACCTGTTGTTCAAACAACTGATGAATGCACAACGGGTCAGGATACGCGGTTTCCGTCGCGTTCCAGGTTTCCAGCAACAACCTGCGCTCCGCCGGGGCCAGGATATCAATCGTCCCAACCGGCTGTTGAGCCTGCGCGACCATCGCTTGCAGCACCGCGTACAGATATCCCACCTGTCGCGCCATTGTCGGGGGATCAAACAGCGCCGAGGCATAACTCAGCGCACCGACAATCCTGCCCGCCTCTTCTGACAAGCTCAGT
Organism: Photorhabdus temperata; assembly: GCF_025384845.1. Taxonomy (NCBI): domain Bacteria; kingdom Pseudomonadati; phylum Pseudomonadota; class Gammaproteobacteria; order Enterobacterales; family Morganellaceae; genus Photorhabdus; species Photorhabdus temperata. Next base: position 47,977 of record NZ_JAJAFX010000037.1, read on the forward strand.
TCAAGATCAAACTTGACAACATCACAGGCTTGATTGACCGGTGACACGGCCAGCCCCGGTAATTGCCACTCCGTACCCTCCGTGCTCTGCCAGTCAAACATCACCTGGAACAACGGCGTATGCGCCAGCCGGCGCGGCGGCTGCACAATTTCCACTACCTGCTCAAACGGTAAATCCTGATGCGCCTGCGCCGCTAAGGCGGTTTGCCGTACCCGCGCCAGTAATTCCGTCACCGTCAGTTCACCCGGGATATCAATACGCAACGCCAGCGTATTCACAAAGAACCCGATCAACGGTTCCACTTCCTGACGACTGCGACCGGCACTCGGTGTCCCAATCACTACCGTTTCCTGACCGGACAGACGCGACAGGACCACGGCCCAGGCTGACAACAGCGTCATAAATAACGTCACACCGTGCTGCTCACTCAGGCGTTTAAGCGCGGCCGTTAACGCCGTATCCAGATTAACCGGCACGGTATGCCCGATAAATGACTGCTCAGACGGACGAGGCCGGTCAGTGGGTAAATCCAGCAGCACCGGGGCATCAGCCAGCATGGCCCGCCAATAGTCGGATTGCACCTCGGTTCGTTCAGCCGACAGCCACTGACGCTGCCAGGCGGCGTAATCCGGGTACTGGATCGTCAACGGCGGCAACGATGCCGGCTGCCCGGCCAGAAACGCCGTATAGAGTGCGCCCAGTTCGCGTATCAGCACATCGACAGACCAGCCATCGGAAATAATGTGATGCTGGGTGAGCAAGAACCGGTATTCATCATCGGCAAGCCGGATAAGCGAAGCGCGGATAAGCGGACCACGCTCAAGGTCAAATAATGCACGCGCTTCTTCCGCACACAGGCGTTCAAGCACACTGTCCGCCTCCGGGAGCCCACGTAGATCATATTGGGATAACCGCAGGCCGCTATCCGGCGCTAACAACCGCACTTGCGGCTGACCATCAACCGAGACAAAGACAGAGCGTAACGCTTCATGACGGGCAAACACGCTATCCAGCGCCTGCTGCCAGGCCACGATATCCAGCTGACCGCACACGTGCAGGACCATCGGAATATGATAAGTCTCACTGACCCCCTCAAACTGCGCCAGGAACCACAGGCGCTGTTGAGCAAATGACAACGGTAACGCCCCCTCACGGGATATCGGCAAGATGGAGGGTAATACCTTACGCTGTTCATCAAACCGGGCACGCATTGCCTCAGCAAAGGCCATTAAAGTGGACGCTTCAAACAATACGCTCAATGGCAGTTCAATACCCAGCGCCGCTATCCGGTTCATCATCCGTACTGCCAACAACGAATGACCGCCCAACGCAAAGAAGTTGTCATGCCGGCTGATCTGCTCAATACCCAGGACTTCACACCAGATAGCCGCCAGCGCAATTTCAGCTTCCCCTTGCGGCGCTTCATAGACCTGACGGGCAAAGGCTTCCTCGCCTGGCGCCGGTAATGCCCGGCGATCCTGCTTGCCATTCGGGGTCTGCGGGAAGGTATCCAAACGTACAAAGGCTGCCGGTATCATATAGTCAGGTAAAATCGCACTCAGGTGTTCACGCAGACGGGCAACTAACCCGTCGTTCGCTGCCGCCACGACATAAGCCACCAGACGTTTATCCTGCCCATCCTCCCGCGCCAGCACCGCCGCCTCTTGTACCGCCGGGTGTTCCAGTAACCGGGTTTCAATTTCCCCCAGTTCAATACGGAAGCCGCGGATTTTCACCTGCTCGTCGTTACGGCCCAGGAATGCCAGATCACCGTCAGGCAGATAGCGGGCCAAATCCCCGGTGCGATACATGCGCGCACCCGCTACCGGGCTAAAAGGATCCCGTATAAAACGCTCTGCGCTCAATTCCGGCTGGTTAAGATAACCGCGCGCCACTCCAACGCCACCAATATACATTTCGCCAATGCAGCCTAATGGTACCGGTTGTCCATATTGGTCCAGCAGGTAGATGCGAGCATTTTTAGCCGGCCGGCCAATAGAATGCGCATCAGCTGGGGATAACACATCCTTATAGGTCACCGTCACCACATTTTCAGTCGGACCATAACCATTCAATAGCCGGGGCCGGTGGCCTTCCTGCCTGAACCAGTCCTGAATAGCATTCTTTTTGACCGCCTCACCGCCAATGATGATGAGCCGGAGGCAATCCGGCAACGGTAACCCAGTATCTCTGGCCGCCAGTTCAGACCAGAACAGGGTCGGCAGCGACACCACCGTAATACGATATTGCCGGGTTAAGGCAATAAATTCCGGTATCGAAGCCAGCCAACTGTCATCGCGAAGAACCAGCGTCGCGCCATTACATAATGACGAGAAAAAATCTTCCACTGAAACATCAAACGCAAAAGCGGCAAATTGCAGCACCCGGTCTTGTGCTGTGACGGCATAAGTATCATTAAAGCCCAGATACCGCTGATAAATCGCCTGATGCTCTACCATTACCCCTTTCGGCTGCCCGGTTGAGCCGGAGGTGTAAATCACATACGCCAGATGCTGTGGCGTCAACGCGGAGACTTGCGGATTACTGTCCAGCTGGTCTGGCAGGGTATTCGGGTCCAGTACCGTCAGCCCCGCCAGCGCGGCTTCGCCCAGCGCAGCCCGGCCAACCGCATCAGCCAATACCACCGCCGGGGCCGTATCATTCAGGATATACGCCAGACGTTCCCCCGGGTAGGTTGAATCCAGCGGCACATAGGCCCCGCCGGCTTTCAGTACCGCCAGCAATCCCACCACCATCGCCGGGGAACGGGCCACACAAATCGCCACCGGCTGGTCGGGTGTAACCCCCAACGCAATCAATTGATGGGCCAGCCGGTTGGCGCAGGCATTTAATTCGGCATAACTGAAGGTCTGCGCTTGATACACCAGTGCCGTCGCCTCCGGAGCCCGCGCCACCTGTTGCTCAAACAACTGATGAATACACAACGCGTCAGGATAGGCGGTTTCCGTCGCGTTCCAGGTTTCCAGCAACAGAGCACGTTCCGTTTCCGGCAGGATATTCAGCGCTCGTACCGGCATCTCCGGCTCCCGCTCAAGGGCCGCCGCCAGACTCTCCAGCGCCTGCTGCATATAACCGCATATCCTGTCCGGATCAAACGGCTGCACCGCACTAGCCGTCAGTCCCAAAGTGGATCCCCCGTCCTCCACCGACAACCCAAAGGGATAGTTAGTGCTTTCCTGTCCGCCCAAGAATTCAATCCCGGCCATCGTTTCATTCAGCGGATCCTGTTGATCATTATGCCGATAGTTCAGCAGGGCACTAAAGAGAGGCGTACCACTAGCAACCCCACTGCAACGCTGGGCCAGCGCCAATGAAGCATGCTCATGCGCCAGCAACCCGGCCAGCCGTAAATGGGCCGCCCGCACGCTGTCCCGTACCGGGGTATCATCAATATCCAGGCGTAACGGCAGGGTATTGATAAACAGCCCCATGCCACTGTCAGCCCCTTCTCCCGCCGCCATGCGCCCAAACAGCACGGTACCAAACACCACTTTCTCCTGACCACTGGTATGTGATAACACCTGTGCCCAGGCCAGATGACACAGCGCCGCCAGACTGACGCCCAAATGCCGGGCCTGATAGCGAAGACGGTCATTTAACTCGGTCGTCAGCATCCGGTAGGATTCCGTCTCCTGAGATCCATCATGATGCACGTTCGCCAGCCCAAACGGCAACGTGGGTTCAGTCACCGCCGCCAACATGTTAGTAAAGAAGTGGGTATGTTCCTCCTGACTGATACCCAACCGGGCCTGCGCCACCAGATTGCGGAACGGCACCGGCGCAGGCAGGCCGTCTTCCTGACCTGTAAGACACGCCTGGACTTCGCGATTCATCACATCCAGCGTGGTATGGTCACCAATCAGGTGATGCAGCAATTCCAGTAAAAGCCAGCGGCCATCGGTATCTTGAACCACGACAAAACGCAGCAGAGGCGCCTGACCCAAATCAATACGATAATGACGGGGATTAAAACGTTGAACCAGTTGATCACCAACCGGCCCATCAGCCGGGTCCAACGTCAATTCAGTGACCGACAACGGTGCCTGACGCCAGACCACCTGCGCCGGCACTGACAATCCTTGCCAGATAAAGGCGGTACGCAGAATATCGTGCCGATCAACCATCTGTTGTACCGCGGCCAAATAGCGGTCCAACAGAGGCCGGTTAGCAAAAGCCATCTGGCTGATCACCAGATACGGATCCCCTTCGTTTGCCAATAAGTGGTGGAACAAAATACCGTCCTGCAACGGTGACAGAGCATAGATATCCTGAAGATTAGCCACCCCACCCGGCACTTGCCCGACGATACGGTCAATGTCGGCCTGAGTCAGATCGATCAGCGGCAACATCACCGGGGTGAGTGTCGTCGTCGCTGACGTAATGACATTCGGCGGCACCACCACGGCCCGGTGCTGCCCCAACGTTTGGGCCAGTTCAGACAACACCGGCGACTGGAACAGGTCACGCACCGCCAATGTCAGCCCCAGGTTACGCAGGCGTTCAATCATCCGTACCGCGAGCAGTGAATGGCCGCCCAGGGCAAAAAAGCTGTCATGCCGGCTGACCTGTTCAACCCCCAGTAATTCATGCCAAATAACCGACAGGGCGATTTCTGTTTCGCCTTGCGGCGCCGCGTAAACCTGACGAGCAACGGCTTCACCATCCGGCGCCGGTAACGCACGACGATCCAGTTTACCGTTCGGGGTCAACGGCAACGCATCCAGCCGCACAAAGGCCGACGGCACCATATAGTCCGGTAAAGTTGCACTCAGGTGAGCACGCAGGCTATTCGCCAGCCCCTCATCCACGGGTGCCACCACATAAGCCACCAGACGCTTATCCTGCGCTTCTCCCAACGCCAATACCAC
>NZ_JAJAFX010000038.1:0-52247 GCF_025384845.1 Photorhabdus temperata
CAGAAATCGCTGTCCCGCAAACAAAAGGGCAGTGCTAACCGCGGGAAGGCCCGATTACGTCTGGCGGCAGTCCATGAGCGGGTAGCCAATGCCCGCGCCGATTTTCAACACAAACTCTCTCGGACAAGGGTTGACGAAAACCAGGCGCTCATTGTTGAGACACTAAAATCGGCCAACATGATGAAGGATCACCGCATTGCCCGCGCTATCGGGGATGCGGGCTGGCATGGTTTCATCAAGAAACTGGAATACAAAGCCGCAGCAGCGGGCGTCCATCTGGTCAAACTGGATCAGGGGTTCGCCAGTTCGAAAACCTGTCATTGCTGCGGTCACAAAATGCCGGAAATGCCGCTGCATAAGCGGCTCTGGCAATGCCCTTTCTGTCGAGTCGAACATGATCGCGATATCAATGCGGCGCTCAACATCCAGCGCAAGGGCACGAGAGAATTACAGGCGGCGGGACTCGTCGTTTCTGCCCACGGAGGCCAGTGTAAATCCGTCATAAAGACGGTTGCGGCCTGAGAAGTGGGAAGCCTCGCCGTTTTTTACGGCGGGGAAGCAGTCACTACCAAATTAACATCGAAATCAGACAAACAACAACTAATCCACTCAGCGCGCTCGTCAGAATAAATTGCCTCCTCAGCCGTTCACAGCGAAGCACCACTTCTGGATCATGATGATCAAGGTAACGTTGCGAATTGATATAGTGCACGAGCCTTATCTGCTTATTGAGCTGTCCATGAGCAGTAAAAAAACCGTTACCGTCTACTGATTGATAAAGCAAGGGATCGGACTGGCGAAGAATAGACAACAATGCCCGCAGTGAAGAGAAGTAGCGCATCATATTCATAATGCAGACAAGACACAGCGCCCAAAACAGTGCAATTGAACTGAACATAATCCCCCTCCTTAGAATGGTTAGCCAAGGCTGTCACAAAAGGAAAAAAATCAAAATTGTAGGCGGTGACGCCTTATATTTATTGTAGGAAAGATAGTCAGATAGTACAAAAAAACCCTTTCGTGTGGCTTAAATTTGGACAAAGCCATAAAATGGCGGTCAAGTTGTGGTGATTGTTGCCGATACCAGATGGTAATAGTCAGAAGCGTTAATCCCTTAATGTGATGATATTTTGATAATAAGTACGGCTTATATAATGAAATTAATCGTGAATTCCATTATCTGAGTTGTTGTGACCACTGAATAGTTCATTGATAAAACACTAAATAGGAATGTAAATGGCAAACTTAATTTATTTAACTTTAAAAGGTCGTAAGCAAGGACTTATTTCGGCGGGTTGTTCATCCATCGATTCAATAGGAAACAAGGGCCAGGTGAATCATACAGATCAAATATTGGTATACAGCCTTTCTCATTCGATAAGCAGAGAACAGAATGTCAGCCATCACCCTATCGTAATAAAAAAACCTATTGATAAATCATCTCCACTTTTAGGGTTAGCCATTTCAGATAACGAAGTACTTGATGCTATTTTTGAGTGTTATAGAACAAATCAATCAGGTGCTCAAGAGTTGTATTACACCATAAAAGTGGTTGATGCCACTATCTCCGATTTAACAGCTACTCATCCACATAATATAACGCATACAGGTTCTGAGCCACAGGAAACTCTCTCTTTACGATACAAGAGTATCACGTGGACCCATCATATTGCAGGAACCAGTGCTTATAGTATTTGGGATGATAGGAACTATTAATATATTTAACGACCTAGCATAACTAAATATTCTTAGTTATGCTTAGATAATTATCTTATTTATAATTCATGTATTGTGTTTACGACGAGCAATGATATATGGGATACAACATGAATATGCAAGAACAAATGAAGCATAATGTAGAAAATCATCATTTGTTGTGTCTATATTTAGCAAAGGGATAAAATCAAAATGAAAAACATAAAGATGAAAAGCAGATAGAGATAATGGTAATATTATAGCATAAAGATGATAATAGATATTATCTGATATTAAAAGCTTTTTTATGAAAACATATGTAGGTCTTAGTATTATCAAAGATAATAATATATAAAGAAATCCCATTAATTACTCCTCATATATCCATATACAGTACTTATATCGCTAACAATCTCAATAATGATTTCTTCTATACTCATCATTTTTATTCCGCGATTCTTTAATCCGTATAGGAGATCTGTGTTTATATATCGATATAGTCTCTGATGATCGGGTAAAAGTTGGTAAGTTAACATCCCAGTAAGAGATATACCTATATCAACAGATGCGTAGAGGGCATCAGCATCACGCTCATTCATATTGAATGTTTCTTTTGCAACCTGACGATACACAAATCTTACTGGGCCGGCATAATCTTCCCGGTAAAGTATATAATAGCCGTTTTCTATAATATTATTATATCCATGAGCTAATAATAATCCTCCATAGCCAGAACGTGAAAGTCTCGTAACAGTTAACCCGCCAACTATTTGAAGCCCCCCTGAAATGAAACCAACACCTGCAATAATTAATTTATCAAATTCACGTCTTTTGCTATTTCTAGGGCTATCTATAATCTCTTTTTGTACAACAATCGCTTGCTTTACATTTTTTTGCGAAATCATTCTATCTTGTTCTTTTAAGGATTTTATTTCCTCTTCTAATAAGCCTATTGCCTCAAGTATTGAAAGTTCCCCTGTGTTTATTTTTGCTGTAATATCTTGAGAGTAGGCGATAACTTCATTGATGAAATGATCTTTAGCTAGGCTCCATTTTATAAATTTATTAGCAACACCATTCATAACTATAATCAGTTCATTTTGTTTATCCATTTGAATCTTCATAAGCTGCCTTTCTTTCTGAGTGGCATCATCAAAGTATCCTCTGGCCCACGGATTTCTTCCGTAGAATTCATCTAAAACATCCATCATAATCCTCTTCTTTAAAATATTGTCATGTATCGCTATCTACATTAATAAAAATAAACAAATTGAACAAGTCTATTTCCAGATTATAGTGATCTGCAATCCAAATCTGACAAGCCGGAATTATCTGAAAATGAACCTACATTTCATTACAGTGAATTAGGATTAACGATAACCAATAAATATTCTATTAATTCTTCGCTTGTCATTGTTACTGGGATTGAAATGTATTTTTAGCAGTATAAAGTCTGATGCAGACGTCTGTACGTTCCGTCCGCCTCCCGGAAGGGCCATTGGGTAATCTAGTACTACAGCCGTAGATATCAGAAAGTTGCATTTTCCTTGATGCTCACAACTCTGAGAAACCGCATGAATTAAGCTTTTCTATGAGTGTCTTTTCTGTTGAAAAAAGTAAGTACGGCTGTAGTACTAGAATGAATGAACACAGATTAATTGGAGATGTCTTGTTTCTGTTTGCGGGCCGTATCAGTAATACCTACCTCAGATTATTGGGGTTCTACGTAAAAAACTCGATTTGAGCATTGAAAGACATGGATTGGACAAGAAAGACCATAAACCCAGAGCCTGATTTTGTTCTCTATCAAGTGGAAGGAATAGCTATTGTGGTATATGTTGTTTGGTGAATGTTCTTTGCTGGATAGCCAATGATGAGTTGTGATCGAAACAGCATTTTAAGGACATTCTAAGTAGTTATAGTAATAAACACAGGATAGTGGCAATTTGCCCTGCCAACTCATTAATCGGCATTATGGAAGGAGTTCGCTTATGGCTTATAAACATATTCTTGTTGCGGTTGATTTATCCCCGGAAAGTCAGGTATTGGTACAAAAAGCCATTTCCATGGCAAAGCCGTACAATGCCAAAGTTTCCCTGATCCATGTTGATGTTAACTATTCCGATCTCTACACCGGTTTGATTGATGTTAATCTCGGTGATATGCAGCAACGCATTACTGACGAGACTCGTAATGCGTTGAAAGATCTCTCTGCAAATACAGATTATGATATTCAGGAAACCCTGAGCGGTAGCGGTGATCTGGCTCAGGTATTGGTTGATGCGATTAAGAAATATGACATAGATCTGGTTGTTTGTGGTCATCATCAGGATTTTTGGAGCAAACTGATGTCCTCTGCGCGTCAGCTGATTAACACTGTTCATGTTGATATGCTGATCGTTCCTCTGCGTGACGATGAATAGCCATAAACTGAAAATTTATTCGATAAAATCGCCTGCTTATGCAGGCGTTTTTTTTGATTAAATGAGGTGTTGTTTGGTTTATGTCCGATGCAATCAAGAAGCTTTTTTTACCTTTCTGTAAAAAAACTTCTTGAAAGATGAATATAGAACAGTGATATATTCAAAGGGCAAACACAACTTACCTCACATTTTCGACAAAAATAATAATTAGGAAATTGCTGAGGAGACATTACAACCAAGGTAGAAATAAGGAATAACTATGAGCTGTTTATTATCTTTGTCTTCATTTCTTGGATCGATTCAACTCAGGGATGAATATCAACCAGAATATCTTCAAGCTGTCCGGGAAGTATTCACCTCTCTTTGGCCGTTCCTTGAACAAAACCCGAAATACCGTGAACAAAGCTTGCTGGAGCGTATGGTAGAGCCGGAAAGGGTTATCCAGTTTCGAGTTTGCTGGGTAGATGATCAAGGTAAGGTTCAGGTAAACCGTGCATGGCGGGTACAGTTCAATTCAGCCATTGGTCCATATAAAGGTGGTATGCGTTTTCATCCATCGGTGAATCTCTCTATTCTGAAATTCCTTGGCTTTGAACAAACCTTGAAAAATGCGCTGACGACTTTACCGATGGGTGGAGGTAAAGGGGGTTCAGATTTTGATCCCAAAGGAAAAAGCCAGGGTGAAGTGATGCGTTTTTGTCAGGCGTTAATGACAGAATTGTACCGCCATCTGGGGCCAGATACCGATGTTCCAGCGGGGGATATTGGTGTGGGTGGCCGTGAAGTGGCTTTTATGTCAGGGATGATGAAAAAGCTCTCTAATAACACCGCTTGTGTATTTACCGGCAAAGGTCTCTCTTTCGGCGGCAGTTTGATTCGCCCGGAGGCAACCGGTTATGGTCTGGTTTATTTCACCAATGCCATGCTGAAACGTCATGGTATGGGCTTTGATGGTATGCGGGTATCGGTTTCCGGCGCCGGTAACGTTGCACAATATACTATTGAGAAATGCATGGCGCTGGGGGCGAAAGTGGTTACTGCTTCTGATTCCGGTGGCACAGTGGTTGATGAAGAAGGTTTCACGCTGGAGAAACTGGCTCACCTTGAAGAGATTAAAAACCAGCACTATGGTCGAGTGGAAGAATATGCCAAAGAGCGGGGGCTGACTTTCCTGAAAGGGTTACAACCTTGGTCTGTGCCGGTTGATATCGCTTTGCCATGCGCTACTCAGAACGAGTTGGATTTGGATGCGGCTAAGGTCCTTATCAAGAATGGTGTTAAAGCCGTAGCTGAAGGCGCGAATATGCCAGCAACCATTTCAGCGACTGAAGCCTTTATTGAAGCAGGCGTGCTATTCGCACCAGGTAAAGCAGCCAATGCGGGCGGCGTAGCAACATCTGGTTTGGAAATGGCGCAAAACGCAGCACGTTTAGGCTGGAAGGTTGAGAAAGTGGATGCACGTTTGCATCACATCATGCTGGATATTCATCACGCCTGTGTTGAGTATGGTGGCGAGAGCCAACAGACCAATTATGTTCAGGGGGCGAATATTGCCGGATTTGTAAAAGTTGCTGACGCTATGCTCTCTCAGGGTATCCTGTAAATTAACGTGATCAGCCGCAATATGCGGCTGATGTTTTAACAAGGATAGATATCAAAACGGTGGTTTTTTGTGGTGATAGCCGCTGATGCAGCTATTCCAGCTAAGGGTTCTGCATAATCAGGTCGCTTTACCACAACACGGCGTTTTGCCAGAGCTCGTGCAGGGGATAGCAAATTATCAGCATCTTCATCAGCACCAACCAGAGACTGAAACACCCGCATCTCTTTCTTCACCAGTGCACTTTTCTGCTTATGTGGATACATGGGATCAAGATAAACCACATCAGGCTGCGGAGTAATATCGGTCAGAGCCGTGATGCTGGAGGCATGGAGCAATGTCATGCGTTCTCTTAGCCAGCCGCCGATTTCTTCATCCTGATAACCACGTTGAAGCCCATCATCCAGCAATGCTGCGACTACAGGATGGCGTTCCAGCATTCTTACATGACAACCCAGTGATGCCAGTACAAAGGCGTCACGTCCCAGACCTGCGGTAGCATCCACGATGGTTGGCAGATAATCTTTTTTGATTCCTACGGCTTTCGCAACTGCTTCACCTCGTCCGCCACCAAAGCGGCGGCGATGTGCCATTGTGCCCGATACAAAATCCACATAGATGCCGCCCAGTTTGGGCTCATCCCTTTTACGGAGTTCGAGATGTTGAAGTGTAAGAACCAATGCCATAACAGCGTTTTCGTCATGTACCAGCTGCCAGCGCTCTGCCAGTTGAGATAAGGCGCTGCTATCAGCGCCTTGTTCACAGATTAAACAGATACCCACCCTGATTATCCCTTGATACCAGAACTACGCAGCATTGCATCCAGTTTGGGTTCACGGCCACGGAAACGTTTGAACAGTTCCATTGGATCTTCGGAACCACCACGGGACAGAAGGTTATCAAGGAAAGATTGGCCGGTTTCGCGGTTGAAAATTCCTTCTTCTTCGAAGCGTGAGAAGGCATCAGCTGCCAGCACTTCAGCCCACAGATAGCTGTAGTAACCTGCGGCATAACCACCGGAGAAGATATGGCTGAATGAGTGAGGGAAACGGCCCCATTTAGGTGAAGGTACTACGGAGACTAATTTTTTCACTTTCTTCAGGGTTTGCATGATTTGAGCACCTTTTGCTGGATCATACTCAACATGCAGGCGGAAATCGAACTGACCAAACTCAAGCTGACGCAGCATAGCCATTGCAGCTTGATAGTTTTTCGCTGCTAAAAGATTATTCAGCATAGATTGCGGCAGAGGCTCTTTAGTTTCATAGTGACCAGAAATAAATGCCAGTGCTTCTGGTTTCCAGCACCAATTTTCCATGAACTGGCTTGGCATCTCAACCGCATCCCATGGCACGCCATTAGTACCGGAAACAGCAGCAGTTTCAATCTGGGTCAGCATCAGGTGCAGACAGTGACCGAACTCGTGGAACAGCGTGTTTACTTCACTGTGGGTGAACAGGGCTGGTTTACCACCAACAGGTTTGTTGAAGTTGCAGTTCAGATAAGCGACTGGCTTTTGCAGTTCGCCGTTGGAATGTCGCATCTTGCTGATACATTCATCCATCCAGGCGCCGCCCCGTTTATGTTCGCGCGCATAGAGATCCATATAGAAACTGCCGTGCAGCTCATTTTTGTCATCATATAGATCGAAGAAACGGACATCTGGGTGCCAGGTTTCTACATCATGGCGTTCTTTGGCTGTAATGCCATAGATACAGCGAACAACTTCAAATAGCCCTTCAACAGCTCGTTGTTCAGGGAAGTAAGGACGTAACTGTTCGTCATTAATAGAAAACTCATACTGTTTTTGTTTTTCGGCATAATAAGTCATATCCCAAGCTTCCAGCTCGTAGGCGCAATGATGCCATTTCGCAAAACATTTTAACTCATCTACTTCTTCCTCACCTTGTGTATGAGCGCGTTTTGTCAAATCATTCAGAAAATCTAAAACTTCCTTAGGCGTTTTTGCCATTTTGGTTGCAAGAGATTGTTCAGCATAATTTTTAAAGCCAAGTAATTGGGCTTGCTCATGACGTAATGCAAGGAGTTCAGCCATTACTTCGCTGTTATCCCATTTACCGGTATTTGGGCCTTGATCAGAAGCACGAGTTTGATAAGCGTGATAAATTTCCCGACGCAATTCACGGTCTTCTGCATAAGTAATAACCGGCTGATAACTTGGCGCTTCCAAAGTCAGCAGCCAGCCTTTTTTTCCTCTCGCTTCTGCCTGAGCTTTAGCTGCGGCAATTGCACTTTCAGGCAGACCAGACAGATCTTCCACATCAGTAATTAACTTGGTCCAGCCCATAGTGGCATCAAGCACGTTATTGCTGAATTGAGAACTTAAATCTGACAAACGCGCACTGATCTCGCCATAACGTTTCTGTTTCTCCTCAGGCAGACCGATACCTGACAGTTTAAAATCGCGCAGTGAATTTTCGACAGCTTTGCGTTGAGGTTGAGAGAGTTTCTCAAACTCAGCACTCTCACGTAATGACTTATACGCTTGATACAGGCCTTTGTGTTGACCTAACCAGGTACTGAATTCAGACAGCAATGGTAAACTTTCTTCGTAGACTGCACGCAGCTCTGGGCTGTTTTTGACCGAATTCAGATGATTGACTGGTGACCATGCACGTGACTGTTTATCATTTGCTTCGGCCAGTGGCTGACACAGATTATCCCAGGTAAAAACGGTATTCTCGGCCAGGATTTTTTCGACAGTTTGGCGGTAATTTGCAATGACTTCTTTTACAGCAGGAACAACATGTTCTGGTTTAATAGAAGAAAATTTTGGTAAACCTGATGGAACGAGTAACGGATTAGTCATATAGGGTCCTGTTTGTGTTTGGGATACATGGCTGAACGAGCAGTGTATCGTAATGGGTATCGGCTAATAAGATGTAGGTAAAATTTGGCAAACTCAACGCGAATATCGAGTTTTTTAACAACAAAATTTAATGCTTTTTAGGAAATTGATGAATTGTTTCCACGGATCGATTCAGAAGCCTTACAGCACGCGCTATAATCAGCATATTTTCATAATTCTTTCGTATTGATATGGAAGATCATCGTCCCCGGTGGGGCGGCTGGACTTCAAATCCAGATGAGGCCGCCAGCGGTCTCTGGCAGGTTCGACTCCTGTGATCTTCCGCCAAGTTAAGCCCTCCGAAACTCCACAAATCCCTTATACTCTCTGATATTGCAACAGGTTATGCTCGCTCTATGTTAACGAATGCCGCCTAGTACTACAGCCGTACTTACTTTTTTCAACAGAAAAGACACTCATAGAAAAGCTTAATTCATGCAGTTTCTCAGAGTTGTGAGCATCAAGGAAAATGCAACTTTCTGGTATCTACGGCTGTAGTACTAGAGTCAATTCTAATCTGGGGGCATAAAAGGTGCCCCCAATAAAGCTAAAAGCCTGACAAATTGATACCGCCAAGCCTAAAGACAAGCTTTATAAGCTCTCTGATGGTGGCAGGCTATATCTTGAAGTGATGACCAGTGGCTCCTTTTACTGGCGAATGAAGTACCGTTATGCCGGTAAAGAAAAGTGTTTAGCATTTGGTGCTTACCCAGAGATTTCACTTGCTGAAGCGCGGGACAAACGCGAAGCTATTGTTCGTGAATGGCATCAACAAAAAGCCGAACGCTGGTCTCCATGTTATCGCGACGAGATTATCGATACCTTCGAGAAAGATATCTTCCCCTATATTGGCAAGCGCCCTATTGCCGAAATCAAACCAATGGAGCTACTGGAAGCGCTGCGCAAAATGGAGAAACGCGGCGCATTGGAGAAGATGCGAAAGGTTCGCCAACGTTGCGGTGAAGGTGTTCCGTTATGCGATTGTCACCGGCAGAGCTGACTACAATCCCGCCCCCGATCTTGCCACAGTCCTGGCAACACCAAAGAAAGTTCACTTCCCTTTCCTTACGGCCAATGAACTGCCCTATTTTCTCAACGACTTGGCTGGTTATACTGGCAGTATCATCACCAAAACTGCCACGCAGATCATTATGTTAACCGGTGTGCGCACGCAGGAACTGCGCTTCGCTTGCTGGGAAGGTATCGATTTTGAGAAGAAATTGTGGGAGATCCCGCCTGAAGTGATGAAGATGAAGCGACCTCACATTGTGCCGCTATCAGAGCAGGTCATTGCATTGTTTAAGCAGCTTGAACCGATCTCAAAACATCACCCTCTGGTGTTTATCGGTAGGAACGATCCACACAAGCCTATTAGCAAGGAGAGCGTTAATCAGGTTATTGAGTTGCTGGGGTATAAAGGTAGGCCGACGGGGCACGGTTTCCGCCACACGATGAGCACAATCCTGCATGAACAGGGCTTTAACTCAGCGTGGATTGAAACGCAGCTTGCACATGTGGATAAGAACGCGATTAGCGGCACGTATAACCATGCACAGTATCTGGAAGGGAGGCGGGAAATGATGCAGTGGTATGCGGATTATATCGGTGAACTGGGGAATGGTGGGATTGTGGTAGAAGGGACATTTGGGATAACAGCGTGAAATGAACAAATTGGCAATCTAGACACCTGGATGGCTTTATTCAGAGGCTCAATAGCATTGATGGTGCATGGACCTACTCCGGATACACGAAGAAGGTCTCAAAATTATGCTAGTTACCACAATAAATTAGATAGTTACGCTGTCTGAAAAACAAGCTGAGTGTGAATGGCTCCATCTTCGAAAAGGTTAAGCTGGCGTATGTGCGCCTCTGCCAGCTCAGGGTCTGCTGTGAATAGGACGACAGCTAAGTCCTTTAACGCTCTAGTACAACTGACGTAGAAGAGACGGCGTGTTCGATCTACAGTAGTTTCCTCACCCGCATCTAAATGTTTTTGATCAGCATCTGAGAGGGGTTTGAGACCCAGATATTTTTCGTAGGAAAACTGGAAGTGAGTACTTTCGGCATCGTCAAGGACGACGAGAACCCTCTTAAACTCGGCCCCTTTAATACCTTGCTGTGTCCAGAAGGGTGAACGTTCCGAAATGTAAGTTTGGTACGCCAAGAGTTGACTGGCGGGGCACGCCAGAAAAGCGTCCATTGAAGCCATTTCCTTGTCGGACTCATCATCTTCTTGATCATCGTTATTTCCGAGTCTTTCCTCTGGTTCGGATGGGGTTGGTACACTTGCTCCTGGGTCTAAGTATGAGACCAGTCGAGGATCAAGCAGCAAAAGCTCAGCCGCATGCACCCGCTTAAGAAGCTCTCCGATTGTTATGCCAGAATCCCCCGCTATACCTGCTGCAATATAAGCAACAAGTTCTCTAATTTCTTTAAGGCGTTCAGCTACGCTTACCTTAATGAGATAATCCTTATCAAGGAGGGGGGAATATTTCCTGATAAGTTGCATCACTTCGAGATGTTGGCCTTCAGTGTGGGCGATCGCTATTGGGATTAAAAACTTTACACACGGCGAGATGGGCCATGCAGAACCATCTAAAAAGCCATCCTTGAACGCTGACGGGGTTTTGGAATTGAGTGCAGTATATAGATCACCGAATCCTAAGCGTTTTGCAGCCATTTGGTGAACAATAACTAGAAGTTTCACTCGTTCCTGGTCATCACCACCACGTTGCCAATGATCATCACCAGTTTGCATCGCCATCCATTCTCGTACTCGAATCAGATTGATATCTCGCGTATCGTCAGCCGGTAAGATGAAAAGATGGGCTGAGCCTTCAGGGGTTGGAATAATTCCATCAGGGCCCAGGCGTTGACCAGGCACTTGGACGAGATCATCACCATCACGACGAATGGCATTTGCAAGATCTAGAACCTTGCTTGAACACCGGAAATTTTCAGGCTTAGGAATGTCAACCCAAGTAGGTTTAGCTTCAACTAATCCGGTTCCCGTTGCGTAAATCCGCTGCATCGGATCTCCGAAGAAACCGAGACAAAGTGAGACACCAGGTTCACTCTCGACGGTTTTTAAAGCTTCCACGACTTCAGCAGTCGTATCTTGGCTTTCATCCACGAAGACGAAGGGGAACTGGCGCGCCAAGAGGGTTCGAAAGAGAGGGCGTTCGGCAATGAGATGGGGCACGAGTTTCAGAATGTCGTCATGACCCAGAATCCCCTTTATGTAATCACTCCCAATGCCGTATCGGAAACTTTTGACGGTGGAGATCCGTTCTGACTGACGGTGGAGACGCTCCAATTCTCGCGCATCCTTATCCTTCGTGCGTTGCTGAACTCTAGGACCGTAGGTTGATCGTTTCTCTTCAAGCGCCTCAATTTTCTCCAGAATGCGTACTGATACCCAAGCGCGAATGTCGTTCTGGAACGGTTTAGCTAGCAACCACATAAAGCTATGGATTGTCGAAACGTGAATCAGTGGGTCATTGCTGACGTCTCTCCAGATCTCAGCAGCTGCGATCTCTGTGTAGGTAATGCAGGCAACGCGCTGACGGGCTTTCCTTAGCTTATTTCCGTGCATTTGGATGACCGACGATAAGCCCTTAATGAGAGATGTCGTTTTGCCAGAACCGGCACCAGCTTTCATTATGAAGCTGCGTGGAGGAACATCACCAAGGCAGATTCGTAAATCGATATCAGCTTGGGTATCCGGTTTATTCGCCCTACTACTCATGTTCACCTCCTACAGCTACATCATCGATGATACCGGGCAGAGCAGTATCAAGCTCGATTCGCACTTCGTCCTTCAACCAGACAAGCCCTTCACGGATGTAAGCCGGAACATCCCACTCATCCTCTTTTTCAGTAAGTACAGCAAGTGCGAACTTTGTTTTATCGAAACTTTTCCGTGATACTCTCTCATGAAGACCTTTGGCAAGAGCATTAGGGTTTTCAATGTTCCCCTTTATAATCAGGCCGAGATGTTTCCTTGCCGTAGCTTGTGACCATTCCGGATTTTCGAGGCCAAAGTCTTCTTCAAGCGTTCGCCCACATAGGCTATCAGTGGTTCCGTTCCAAGTAACATCCCGCTCAGTCTGATAGGCCACACGAACCTTCGCACCGTCTTCCAGCTCATGAGTTTTCTCCGCTTCAGAGGCTGCATGTAGGTCTTCGATGGTGAGCTTGCTAGGAAGCCATTTTATTAGGGTTTGATTCGAGGTCGCAGCCCCTAGTTTACAGGGCAAACAGGCCTTGCCGTATTTCTTCTTAAGCTCTGGTTCCACGACAGGGCTCTGTGTCTCTTCCAGAACTTGATCTTCCTCTATGTCCCCTGAAATTTCGAACTCCTCGAGTTCTTCATCATCAGTGATGTCATTCGCCGCAGGAACTACAAGGGCAACGCTATCAATATCGGTAATAATCAACGTTGTTAGACCGAGAAATTCGATAAGTGATTGAAAACGGTGACCAAAGGCTCCTCCGACTTCCAGAATACAAAGGCAGGCTGAACGGAGAGTTTTTGCCACCTTACGAATCATTATTGGCAGGAGTAATCTCTCAACATTGCCTTCAACAAGGATGGCAGCATCTGAGAAAAAAAGATCGCAGTGAGTGAGTTTTAAATATCGTTCCAGAAAATCACGATCGTCTGGCTGAGCGTGATAAAAAGCCGATAAATTTAGAACTTCGGTCTGCTGCTCTTTGCCAACCTTCTTGCGCCGAAAGTAACGAATAGGCTTGAAACCTCGTTCGTATAGAATGTGAGGCGAGTGGGTCGTGATGACCATCTGACTGTCAAAAATACTTCCGTTGTCGCCCTCTATGCTTAGGAGCTCAAGAACATTGCGGATAAAGACCTGTTGGAGTTGAGCATGTAAATGGGCTTCGGGTTCCTCCACAAAAATCAGGTGTAATGGGGGGCGATTCTCCATCGTCGACCACCTGGTTTGGGCATCAAGGATTTCCACAACCATGTAGATCAAATTTTTGAATCCGAGACCGTTATAACTATCAGGAAGAGTGGCTATGTCATCTCCATCCCCGATCTGGTAGTGAACCCGAGCATTCTGACTCATGACATGAGCGGGGTCTAACGCAGACATAATCTTCAGTTGAGGATTATTGATACCGGGGTAGCCAAGCTTGGCGAGCCGATCAAGCATTGGTTTAAATACCCCATCCAAGTGAACATTTAGTGCTTGTTCTGAGTCAAACAGCGCTTTGAGGGCTAAATGATCGTCTTGTCTCTGATTGAGGTTGCGCTTATAGAAGCGACTCAAACGCTTTGATAAGTCTTCTGATCTGCCACCTGCTTCCGGGTTAGGATCAGCGAGATGTCGCTGAGCACTTAAGTTATCGATCTGAATAAGCGATTTTAGAATCGTTCCACCGCCCGGCTCTCCACCTAGTTCATCAGGAACGTAGTCACCGATTTCACGGTAGTTATCATCAAACCGAGTGTGATCCAGGATGAAGTAACGCAGTTCATATTCACTCTTCAGCTCACGTTGGAGATAGTCCGTCATGGAGCGGGGCCAGGGAACATATTGTGACCCGGGGGGTAATTGAGCAGACGGCTCAGTACCCTTAGCCTTAGCTTCTTGATAGTTCTGAATGAGGTTGATGGGATTTCGAGCGGTCAGAGATATTCGTATACCAACCTTGGTTCCTTTCCACGTAGTACTCGGTAGCAAGGCAATCACCAGATAAAGGTCGGGTGCTGCAACTTCAAACCAGAGATCAAGGTCTATACTCGGCAGTGTGAAGCCTTCAGGAATCGGGTCAGTCAGGTTGATATCGCCAGCTTCATCGAAGGTTTTCCAGCACGAAGAGCTGAAATCGTAGAGACTGAAACGCTCTTTTCCTCCCGTGATGAATGAGTAGATGGCCTGGGTTGCTGACGTTTTTCCACTATTATTCGATCCTACGAATATTGAAATGTCATCAGCGAGTTCAATATGAGCGTCTTTAAGACGTCTAAAATTCCTGAGGCGATACGAGTGAAGATACAAGGAAGAACCTCCGCTACATTTTTTATAATTTATAGCAAGTTACAGAAGAAGTTGATAGGTGAAAGTGCCATGTCAGCGTAGATGGAAGTGACACTTTGACTTAGTACTACAGTCGTACTTAATTTTTTCAACAGAAAAGACACTTATAGAAAAGCTTAATTCATGCGGTTTCTCAGAGTTGTGAGCATCAAGGAAAATGCAACTTTCTGGTATCTACGGTTGTAGTACTAGTATTACCTTTTTATACCATAGTAGTGGTAAATCCAGCCGAATGATCTACGTTTAATTGACATCCTCCCCTTCCTAAAGGAAGGGGATTCCTGCAACCAGACGGCGATGCCCCGCCGCAAGAATGTTCATTGCCGCATTTCTGTCGCGGTTGTGTGTTGCTCCGCACTCAACACATGTCCATTCTCTTATTCGCAAACCCGCTCTACCTTTCGGACTGCTGTCGGAGATAGCTCCGCAACACGAACAGGTCTGGGTGGAGTAGTTTTCGTTGACAACATCAAACATCACTGACCGCGCAATCGCTTTATATTTCAGTTGTGTTTTGAGCATCGCCCAGCCCGCGTCTAACACGCTCTTTGCCATTCTGGTTTTGGCTAACTGGCTGCTGCTCACGTTGCCTACGAATATCGCCGCATGCGTGTTCACCAGTGCTGTTGTGTATTTATGGATTGCATCTTTGCGGCGGTTTTTTATTTTGGCGTGGATAGCTTTTACCCGGGATTTTTTGTTTGCCCGTTGCGCTTTGCCTAATGGGGCGCTCAGCTCGCGGTAGAACCGGCCTGCTGCCAGTGGCTCCCCTTCTGTTGGCATGGCGGTTTCTTTCAGACCTAAATCGATACCAACAGCCCCGGTTCCTTTTGTTGCTTCACATTCAACCTGAACGCAGATATTGAAATACCAGCGACCACGGGCATCTTCGGAGAAATTGCCCGCCCGGAATTTGTAACCGGACAGCCCGTAGCTGTCCCACACGTTGAAGAAGTGTCCGGCAAATTTTATCTGCCCGTTATGCCAGGTGGCCGCACGGGATTTAAACGGGATCCAACCTAATGAGCGCTTAGCACCCCCACTGACTCGCCAGCGAAGTTTTGCCCGCTTAAATTGTTTTCTGGCCTTTCCGTGCTCTGCGATGACCTCCTGCACGGTGGCGCTGCCGATAATCCAGCCTTTCTCTTTCTGAATACCGGCTGTCTGCTTCTGGACATCGAACGCAGAAAGCCATTGAGGTTTTTGCGCACCAAACTCACCCGCATGACTGTACGCCTTGCGGGTTATCTCGTTGGCAAGGTTAAACACCTGATTCACCTCATACGCCATCTGGCGCAGGAGCTTCACATGTTTGTCCTTAACCCGGACAGAGAGTGTTTTGGTCTGCATTATCATAATGTGTTATTATATACAAAAATTAATCATAAAATCAAAGTTAGTCTATGAATGAAATGCGAACAGGTCGGCACTGTGTATTCATGATGCACGCTCATCTTATTTTCCTCACAAAATATCGGGGTCAGGTATTCAGCAATGAGCACCTCACAAAGCTGGAAGCGCTCATGCGAGGCATATGCAGGCAGTTTGAAGTCGAACTGAAAGAGTTCAACGGGGCAGCAGATCACATTCACATGCTGATTGATTTCCCGCCCAAAGTAGCCATCAGCAAGCTGGTTAACAGTCTGAAAGGGGTTAGCAGCCGAAAAATGAAAATGTTTTTCCCTGAATTACACAAACCCGTATGGAAAAGCGATGCGCTCTGGTCGCCATCATACTTTGCAGGTAGTGTGGGCGGTGCTTCTCTTGAAGCTGTTAAGCAATATATTGAGCAGCAGAGCCGCCCTCATTGAGCGCCCTTGCAGGCGCTTCGCTCTGCCTCCCCTACCTGAAAGGAAGGGGCTTCCCGCGAAAAACATGGTGATATTGAGCCTGACAAGTTTAAGAATAACATTCTGGCATTAAGCGCTCTTGCTAAGTATTTCCACCTTCCTACAATTCTCACTACTAGCTTTGAAACCGGACCTAATGGCCCACTGCTCCCTGAGTTAAGGGAGCAGTTCCCTGATGCGCCTTACATTGCCAGACCTGGTCACATTAATGCTTGGGACAACGATAACTTTGTTAAGGCTGTAAAAGCAACGGGTAAAAAGCAGCTTCTCATTGCAGGTGTTGTCACCGAAGTGTGCGTGGCATTTCCGGCATTGTCAGCTATTGAAGAAGGGTTTGATGTGTTTGTCGTAACCGATGCATCAGGTACATTTAATGAAATAACACGAAACGCAGCATGGGAGCGCATGTCACAAGCGGGGGCTCAGTTGATGACTTGGTTTGCAGTTGCGTGCGAGCTGCATCGTGACTGGCGAAATGATATTGAAGGCCTGGGGAATCTTTTCTCCAATCATATCCCAGATTACCGTAACCTGATGACCAGTTTTAATCTTCTGGCAAAGGGGTAACAGCTATGTCATGCAACAATCATATTGATGGGTAATGTTCTATCCGGTTACAGCGATAATCTTGCTTTGCAGAGTCTCCGAGGATATTACTGATTCTAATAACTGACAGAATATAGCTAAAGGACCTCTGTACAGTGGTCCTTTTTTGTTGTTTTAAAGGGGAAGAGTGTGAATATGTAATATCCTTATAATTACACTTTCACCTTATTAAAGGCGGATTCGCATAATAAGTGCAATGTAATTACTCTGTGAGTAAATCGGTTTGTATTCCTTTAAATAATTCAGCAGTCGTTAGCGGCAACACATCCAGTGCTCGCAACATCCGGTTATTTTGTTGCCACTGCCCTGGTGCTGCCATAACAAATGGCGGCAAAATACGTAGCATAGCTTCACATGTACTTTCCGCTTGAAATTGAGCCAGTAATTGCCCAATACACTGGTGTATACCAACACCAAATCCCAAATGTCGCTGACCATTTTTTCTTCCCATAATAAAACGTCCTGTGTCATTGAATTGTTGCTCATCACGATTTGCTGCCCCGATACACAGTAATACGCTATCCCCTTCTTCCAGTGTTCTACCGTGGAACGATATAGGCTTAAGAACAGTACGGCGCACCATTTGTAGAGGTGACTCATAGCGCATGGTTTCCTGAACGGCGAGTCGTATCAATGCCGGATCCTCACGGAGACGTTGTTGAAGGGTTGCGTCCATTGCTACCTCCTGAATCAGGTTGCCAATAAGCGCCTCGCCCGTTTCACTTCCGCCTATTACGAGCGTAAGGCAATCTGTACTGAAGAAGCGCCTCAATGCATCGTGGTCTTGGTGATACCCTAGTGAGAGGGCTGCAAAAAACGTTGATTCTCGGCCAGCAAAATGCATGTTCAACAACTGGTTGAAGAGATCATCTAATGTTTTCATTGCTTTCATCGTCGATTGCAGGCTGGCAAATGTAATCGCACTGGGGTCCAACAATAGTCGGATGCTTTGCTTTTCTTGAGCGATAATCTCCTGCTGTTCACTTGTCAGATTAAGCCAACGAGCAAAAATGCGGGGCCAAATCAGCTTGGCTAACTGCGCGATACCATCAAATTGGTTGTTCCCCTTTAGCGCTTGAACAACCAGTATTATTTCCTCTTGAATCAGTTGCTTTAGCGATTGGTAGCATGTGCCGCTGAACAGTGACTGTAATGCCTTCCTATGCGCATGGTGGACATTCCCCTCCTGGAACAGTAAAGACCTCTGTAATAAGTCTTGCAGTGGTTGGTTTAGCATTATTTGTTGACGCTGAAGCTCAGTCAGAAAATGCTGTAGAATATCAGTGTTACCTAAACGAGGTTCTTTCATCGCATAGCTGATATCCTGATAACGAGTGAGCACCCAAGTATGTCCAAGCCGCAAGATAGGCTGATGCTGTTGCATATGCCGATAGATTTGATACAAATCCTGAGAAAATGTTGGAGAAGCAGGGTTAAACCGTATTTTGTTTGCAGCTGCACAGTTCATAAAAGTGCCTTTCTTTTCTGAATTGACCGGTTATATCTATCATTATTTACGTTTAAGTAAAGCAAGGTTTCATGAAAGTGGAAGCAGTTTTGCAATTTTTGGTATCTGCTGTGAGCCGCAGAGCAACACCTGCCAAGTAAAAACTGACAACCAACATCAATACCCCGCACTTGACTCTTGTCGCCATAAATGTGCGGCTAACAGGGCTTTCCAGGGAGCGAAATTTGCCAGCCATTTTTCTGCTTGTTCCGCAGAAACTTTCTCATTTTGGTTGATTAGCCTCTGGATATTACGTCTTACTGCGACATCACCATGTAATGAACCGTTCAGGTAATTAAATCCCCGTAACCGGGCATAATTAATGGTCCATATGCCAATGCCTTTTATCGCTAGCAGATTGTGTGTTAATTGTTGAATATTCTGTTCACTATCAGAGATTTCTAATGTTAATTCGCCAGATTCAATTAATTGGCTTAAAAGAAGTAGCGCTTTGGCTTTGCTGACAGAAAATCCACATTGGCGCAATTCATCTTCTGAACGGTTGATTATTTGTCTGGGGGTTGGGAAGCACCAGAGCCCGGAAGAATGTTGAACCCCTATTGCCTGAATAAATCGCCTGCGAATAGATATAGCAGCACTGACGCTGATCTGCTGACCAATAATAGCCCAGCTTAATGCTTCAAATGGTGTTGCTGACTGATAAATTCTTAAACCTGATTGTCTGGAAATCAGTGAACCAATAATCGGATGTTCTTTATATAAAAGCTCAAATAGATGAACAGGTTGTAAAAGCCCTAACATATGAGAGGCTAAAGCCGGCAGGCGATCGTCCATATCTGTTATTGTGTTACCATCAATATTGAGTTGTATCTGTGCGATTGCCGAATCAATAGCTATGATTAATTCAGCCGGTTTTCCATCCCAACTGATCCCTTTTCTGACTTGATTCTGTTCGACAATTTCAGCGATATTTTGTTTATCCCTTTGATGAAAGGCGAAAAAATCGTGGGTATGGTAATTATCGGGTAATGTGATTTTTGTTGATAAAGTGGTTTTCATTTTAAAAATCTCAAATGTTACAGCGATTGTTTTTTCTCATATGCCAGTAGTGTAGTAATTATAGTTAGGAATTAAGGTAAGAAAACGCTGAACCTTGCTTTCAAATTCTAAAAATTTTTCTGACGGGAACAATATTGCCAGTTTGTGGTCTTTAATATGTCAGCTAAAGGAGGTATTAATGAAAGCATATGGTTTTAATTTACAACAGCAAATTCTGGCGTCTGTGCTGGTTTTTTTATGTTGTATAAGCTCTGTTTACTCAGATACGCATAAACAGTTTTTCCGGCATGATGGTAGTGAAATAACTTACTATCTCAAGCAAAGAGGTGGAAAGAACTTATTGGTATTGATACAAGGTTCTGATTGTAATAGTATCGCTAATAATAAATTTGTGAATGAGACATTCAGTGATATTTATCCGGATGCTGATGTTTTGACTGTAGAGAAATATGGTATTAATGCCTCTCTCCCTTGGTCTGATGCGGTGGAACGTTCGGATTGTCCTAAGGCTTATATAAGATCAGATACGTCAGAACAGCGGGTTAAGGATTATATTCAGATTATTGGTTATCTGAAAAATCAAAATAAATATAATAAAATCATTACGTTAGGTGGAAGTGAGGGCGCTGTAGTCGCCAATTTAATTACATCGCAAGTGAATTATATTGATAGAACGATTGCACTGAATGGTGGTGGCCAGTATTTCGCTGATGATGTTATTCATAGTATGAGGAGTGAGGTCCCACCAGAACATATTAATGAGGCTATTAAAGGATTTAGAGAGTTCCAGAAAGAAATACGTACCGGTAATCATGCTGGTGAGCTGGAAATGAGTAATCATGGCGTTAATTGGTGGAAAGTCTCGCTTGGTATTAATCAATATAAAGTGTTAAGTCAGACGAAAAGACCGATTTTGATTATTCAAACATTGAATGATAACTCCGTCAATGTGAGTGCAGCTATGGAAATGGAAGAGCAATTAAAGAAAGATAATATTACCTTCTATCAATACCCGGGACTAAGCCATGGGTTTAAAGACAGAGAGGATGTTTTGCAAGTTACGCCTATTGTTGAAGACATCAAAGATTGGTTATCCAGGGCTTCTGGATAAGTGTTTGTGATTTAAAGGGGGTGAGTCAGGTCTCCATGTTAGGGAAGCCAGACTGAGTTCAGTAATAAAGCGTGGTATAATTAATATTGATGCCACGTTTTAATAGTATTATCTTGGGATTGTCTTCGTTGTTAATTCCATATTTATTTTGAGTCAAAAAAATTATCTTACGATAGATAATTGTGTTTAATGAGAAAATTAAAATAGATATAAATAACAAAACAATAACTAATAGGCTGCAATTAATTTAATAATATAACAATTGCATAATCTTTATTTTATCTTCTTGTTATAATAACAGAATGAGACGTAATATATAATATTGCCAATAAAAGATCACATGATTAATTAGCCTCTTGTAATTTCTATAAAATATAATGCTGAATGTTATAAGCTATTTGTTGTTTTTGATATGAATTCATGGTTTTTGCCTTTTATATAGTAGAGGTAAATAGCCGTGTTATTTCTCATTATTATTGATGTATTTCATTATGTTCGGTAGAAAAAATCACTTAAATATTAAATTTATTTCATGGTGAAATATCTTTTTATTTGTTGTTTGGTAATAAAATATTGATTTTAAATAATTAAATTTATTTTTTTATTTTATTGACAATACATTAATGGCATCTATAGTTATATGTATTAGATAAAGCGTTAATATGGCATCAAAAATGCTGTGTATATTATCTAAATGCTGGATAAATTCCTGATTGGCACTTATTTTCTAGTGAAAATGGTCACAATCTTATGTTGCAAAAATGAATAGCTTATTGTCTGTATCCTGAAGCCATATAAGTTATTTATCAATTAGTTACATTAAATCTCGGAGTTTATATCATGATTAAGAAAGATATTTTGTTACATGAAGAGCTGCTTGTAGATGATGAACTGAAAGTGGGTAAAGTAGAGAAGGTCTTGATTGATATTCTGTCACCCGGTTCAGTTATCGTTAGTCTGAATATTTTAGGTGTGGTTGAAGATTTTCATCTATTACTAGTTGATGGTGAAAAAGATAAAGAGAAGATTATGCTGCTCTATCTGTCTCTTTTACGTGTTCTTCATGAAAAATTAGATGTAAAAGTAAAAATCGCAAAAAGTAAGCTTGCTAAGCTAAAATATATAGTAGGTGTAGAGATTTAATAAGTATTTATTAAATCTCTGAATGAGTGCGTGGAATCACAGACTCTGTAGAATAATTTAATTTGGTTTGAAAGATATAATCAGATAGAGCTGGTTTTATTCAAATCATAAATATATTTTCTACTAAATGCACTTAGTCAAAGGCAGAATGGTAATATTATTGTTCTGCCTTTTTCTATTTTAATGAATTGTTATAGCATTAAAGAAATAATATCTTACAAATAAACGCAATTTATTTTTCTGTGGTAATAATAATATAGAGAGAAACTAAACTATCTCTATTTTACATACTATTATACCCAATAGATTTCAAGTTGCAGCGCGGCGGCAAGTGAACGCAGCCAACAAAGCAGCAACTTGAAAGATGAAGGGTATAGTTTAATCTAAACGTAGAGAGTCATAATTAATATTACCTGAAGAGCGGCATATAGTTATACGATCAATACATCGATTATAATTTCTATGATTTATTTTTTAACTCTGTGATTGTACCAATAATTTTACCTTTTTAAGGAGGGTAATAAATATCCATATTATTATCATTTATATATGTAACTGTTATATGTGGAAGAAGTTAATGATACATTAAGGTTTTAAATAAGATTCCAAAATAGCGCTACATCTTATACTACTCATAATTTTATATATAACAATGGGTTGAAGAAGGCCATGTGTAGCAAAATTATGAAATGCTATTTAATATGAAAGATCTGCATTTCTATTTTTTGTGACAAGGTAGACGTATTTTTAAATTAAGCTATCACCTTTATTTGACAACGTATGAATGGCATCTATAGTTATATGTGTTAGATAAAGTATTAATGTAGTATTAAAAATGCTAACTACTATATCTGATGTGTGGATGATCTATTAATGCATACTGATTTTATAGTAGAAGTGTCCTCTATCTTATATTCCACAAGTAAACAGTTTGTTGTTCTGTATCTTGGGTAATATAAATTTATTTATTACATTATGGAGTTTGAAATGAGCGATATAATTCTAGAGAAGAGTAAAGTAGTATCGGTCGAATTTGATGATGAAAAATCGCCAAGAGTTATTGCATCTGTATTAACAGGGGATGTCAATAAAAAGTATGGTATACATTGGGAAGACAATAGCGATGATAAAGCCACGGCTCATTCGCTAGTAGTTTATGGCATATTGTTAGCGGCTATGTCTAATGATAAGTTTCGTATATCAGGAACACTTGTAGACCCTAAGTATGGCTCTACTGTTTCAGGACTTTCCGGTCTGATAAAAACTTTAAAAATAGAATAAAATTAATAAGTAATAATTAACTAAAAGCAGGCCAATAATATTATTGGCCTGCCTTCCTCTATTGGAATTAATTATTGTAAAAATAAAACAACAATATCTCATAAATAAATTCAACTTTATTTACCCATGGTAATATTTTATAAGTAAATAATAATATGACAAACAATAACATGTGCTCTATTTCACAGTGCTTAAATCTAATGCCTTTACAAATTTAAATGTCTATATATTATTATTGGCAGGTAAATTTATAGCGTCATTTTAGGTTTATAAAAGCACGGTAGAATTATAATGTTGTTATCGTATATTATTACAGTGATTTAATATTTTATGATGAAAAAATAAAATTTTTAACTGTGTATTACCGTTTTTAATGAAAGAATTATAATTCAGTTCCGGGCTTATTAAACCTGAAAGAGTCATAGTTATTTAATTTTTCAGACTGTAGGGATGCGTAGAGCCATCATATTAGTCATTACTTCATATTTAAACTGAATTCTTTCTAAGAAGTCACCATTGATGGCGATAGGGTCGCAATTAATACAGTTGTTACAGTTTTAAGGCGACATAGTATTAAAATATCAGGAGACGACATGCTCGATTCAAATTTAATAGATCGTGATAGTAAAATTTCTTCCCCAGTTAATTCTTTTAACGAATGGGATCCTCTTGAAGAGGTGATCGTCGGTGTTGTTGATGGCGCCAGATTCCCTTCCTGGCATATGTCTCTGGAGCCTGTACTACCAGAAAATCAAGTTGCTACTTTTCAACGCCATGCTGGCCGGTCATTTCCACAAGAGCAAATTGAAGCGGCTTCCAGGGAATTAGAAGAGTTTGTTCATATTCTTGAAAGCGAAGGGGTAACAGTACGTCGGCCAGAACCTCAGGATCAATCTCTGGTATTTGGTGCGCCAGGCTGGAGCAGCACCGGGCTATATTGTGCAATGCCCCGTGATGTGTTGTTAGTGATTGGTGATGATATTATTGAATGCCCGCTGGCGTGGCGCTCCCGCTATTTTGAAACGGCGGCATATAAGACTCTACTTAAAGATTATTTTAAACAGGGCGCGAAATGGAGCTCTGGGCCAAAGCCACAATTGATCGATGAACAATATAATTTCGAATGGGATCAACCTAATGGCAAGGATCGTGTTCCTCTTGCGGTGACCGAGTTTGAACCTACATTTGATGCTGCGGATTTTATCCGGTGTGGGCGCGATATCATTGCGCAAAAAAGCCATGTCACGAATGAATTTGGTATCGAGTGGCTTCGTCGTCATTTAGGTGATGATTATCGTATTCATGTTTTTGAATTTAATGATGATAGTCCTATGCACATTGATGCCACATTTGTTCCTATGGCGCCAGGGAAACTATTAATTAACCCGAAAAAGGTGTTAAAAGTTCCTGAGCTGTTTAAAGGATGGGATGTGCTGTATGCGCCTGAACCGGTTATTCCTGACAACCATCCTCTGTATATGACCAGTAAATGGATCAACATGAATATTCTGATGTTGGATGAGAAGCGGGTGATTGTTGAAAAGCAGGATGAACCCATGATCGCGGCGATGAAACGTTGGGGCTTTACTCCGATTCCATGTAATTTCAGGAACTTTAACTCCTTCGGCGGTTCCTTCCATTGTGCAACAGTGGATGTAAGGCGGCGCGGAAGTTTACAGTCTTATCTTGGCTAGGAGAGTAATGATGGCTATCTGGAAATATTCCGCTTGGGATGCAGTTATGTTTATATTAAGCATTTTGCATACGGTAGCCACGGTTACACTGGTCATGTATTGGGATCATTTCACTATTATGGGGTGGTTGGTCAACATTGTGCTTCTTACATTGATGACAACTTACAACATAATAGTGATATCACATTTTTTCACCCATACTCCCTGGTTCGTTTCTCGTGTAATGAATATGTTTGTGTCGATACTGAATTCAATGAATATTGGGCAGTCTGTACAGTCTTATCACCTGTCCCATGTTCGTAATCACCACAAATATAATAACGATCGGGGAGTCGGTGAAGGCGGACCTTTGGATACCTCTTCTACCTTTATGAATGGAAAAGAAATTGGGGAGCATACGACTCTTTGGAACTATTCTATCCTTGGCGCAGCATCTACCTTTTATAATAGTTTTGTTCGTATGTGCTGGTCTCTATTTATCTGGCACAAACCACTTAGTAAAGCTGATAAAGGGTATGAAAAACTTCTTTCTAATGCCAGAACCAATAGAATTAAAGAGTTATGGCAATTGAGGTTAGACAGATTGTTCCAGGCGGCGTGGATTATTATCTTATTCACTCTGTCTTGGAAATGGGCTTTATTTTGTTATTTACCTTCTCTCTATTTTGCCTTTGTTTTGGTTAATATTCAAAACTACTACGAACATTATGGTGCACAGCCGGAGAACAGATTTGCAAACTCAGTGAGCTATTATGGACGTATCTATAATTTATTCATGTTTAATGATGGCTATCATCAAGAACATCATATCTCAGGTGGCACCCACTGGAAGCGGTTACCTGATTTACGCAGGAAATATTCAACCCAGCTCGCTGCGCAGAAGAGGGTTATTAGTCCGGTACCTGCAATATTAGGTTTTTTACATAGGCGTAGATCTCTGCTGCACAGATCTATAAAGCAAAAATAATCCCAGTTAATCACGACAGGTTTGATAGATAGCACGACGAATTTACTATTGGGGGTCTGTTATGATGCAAGAAAGATCCGGTATTAGAGGAACAAAGCTGGCAGAATCAGAATTTATTGTATACGAAACGTCGAACGATATATCAACGGATGCGGTTTCTGACCTTTTGGATGGTCACCTTGCGGCTTGTCGAATTCGTCATTTTCTTCCACCAGAACAGAGAAAGAAAATAGTTGAGAATTTTTGGCGTTCTCCAGATCGCATCCCCCGTTACGGCGAGGGTATTGATGGTGTTGAGGGGTATTTTATTGGGGCATCTCATATTGAAAAAGATACCCGTCAATATATAGAAGAAGCCGAGAATTTTCGTTCGGCAATTAATGAGATGTTTCAGGACACAATCAATCCAATGGATCATTTCATTAAGCAAATAACTCATTTTAGCGGTAATAGCTCGCAGGTAATTCGTCCTGCCATGTATCATGGTGTTGCTGCGGGAAATGTAAAACTGGTGTATTGGAATAACTTTGGTGAATTCCTTTTATTACCTCATGATGATCTTGCACCGTTGAGTGATCCACGCCAGAGTGATTTTGAGATCAAACAAGTTAATTGTGTCATGGCGGTAAATTTTTACGCTGACGTTCCCCAAAATGGGGGACAATTAAAAGTATGGAATATTCAGCCTGATGAACAATCACGTAGTGCCCTTGGTTTAACTTACAGCGGTTATCCATATCCATCTGAATTATTGGAAGATCATGCAAGTATGGTGATTAATATTGATGCGGGGGATTTGGTATTGCTGAATGGGAATTTAGTCCATGCGGTACTGAATGGTAATGCTATCTTTTCACCGGAACGGCGTTTACTTGTGACCTGTTTTATGGGATTACAGCAAAATGGTGATCTTATTTGGTGGACATAGGTGTGTTCATGACGTTAAAAATTTTTCACAGCTATTTGACCATAGTGGAATATTCGTCTACATTTAGAAATGACTAATGTAAGTGTTAGAAGATGAAGACTATGCTATTACCCGCATGCACACAGATTTCACCTGTCAGGTTAGTATTAGCCGAAGCATATGTGTGCATGCGTTTTGCTTTCATTTCTCCTCCTGCTTCTCCACCTCCTCCGTTATTATCCATAACTGTGTAATATGCCCGTCTTTGAGAGAGGGTTTACATTCAAGTGTTGCCAGATTTGGCTGGCTGCGTTGTTTTGGGTACGTTAAATGTAAGATAGGTGTAAATTCCTATGATTTCTAAAGCTCAATGGATCTCTTATAGCTCGACTTTGCTTTTTGTCTTATTGTGGAGTAGTGGTGCGATTTTTTCTCGATGGGGACTTGATCACAGTACCGCATTTGCCATTCTCACGATGCGTTTTGCTATTGCGCTTATTTTTTTGGTATTTTTGGGATTATTATTTAGGCGTAATAGCCATTATCTGCCGGTACACGGCACACGCAAACAGATAGCCAGTACCGGTGTTTTATTAATTGGCGGCTATTCTATTTGTTATTTTTTTGCTTTGGATAACGGGATCACGCCTGGGGTTTTGGCGACAGTGATGGGAATTCAACCGATTATCACACTGCTGGTGATCGAACGCCGTTTTTCGGTTGTGCGTTTATCGGGTTTATTATTAGCGTTATTGGGCTTGATATTGGTGGTGTATCAAAGCCTGGTGTTGTCCCGGTTTTCCTTTGCGGGTATTGCTTTTGCTTTAGCAGCATTGGCTTGTATGAGTTCTGGCGCAATTTTACAGAAACGAATTCATCAAGCTCCTTCTGTGGTTTTACCTCTACAATATAGTGTTAGCTTACTGCTTTGCTTGCTGTTTGTTCCTTTCCAGCCTTTTGAATTTCAACTGGTGCCTGGTTTTATTATTTCATTATTATGGCTTGGGTTAGTTATTTCAGTTGTCGCTCAACTATTACTTTACCGGCTTATTCAGAGTGGTAATTTGGTGAATGTAACCAGTCTGTTTTATCTCGTTCCTGGTGTTACCGCCGTAATGGATTATTTATTTTTGGGAAATTCATTACCAGCGTTAAGTTTATTGGGCATGGTCGCTATCTTGTCAGGACTTATATTGGTCTTTCGTACAAAGAAAATACCTCTTTCCACTGAATAAAGCGGTGTTGCCGGGTGGTAATTAGCCCGGTAACAGCCATATTCTTTATTTCATTATCAGTTCTAAAATAATTCCCGCCATGAATTCATTGATCTGGATGAGCGTCCTCAGTCACTTTATATTGCTCCTTATATATTAAATGATGATCATTGTCGCTTGGATATTGCCTATTTCCGTCTTACAGTACTGACCGCATCCGTAATCTAACAGACTGCCTATATATGCTCTATTTTTATAACTTTAAGACAAAGGAATTAATGATGAAACCGGATATATCTACAGATAATATTAAATTGTTTATCGATGAAATAAATAAATTAGTTGATATTGAAAATAAGAAAAAGGGTGGTGCCCTCGCGGTTGCTGTCACCCACGGAAATGAAACAATTTATCAGCGCTATATTGGGCAAGCTAGCCTTCAACATGCAGTCGCTGCTCATTCTGGAACTAAATTCTATTTGGCAAGTGCTTCAAAACAATTTACGGCTTTTTGCATTGTTTTGTTGGAAAAAGAGGGAAAGCTCTGTGTCAATGATAAGGTTAGACAATATTTGGATTATTTACCCACAGATTTCTCTGACATTACCATTGCACATCTTATCCACCATATCAGTGGGTTACGGGATGAGCTTTTGCTTTATAATCTGGCGGGTAAAAATACAAACTTTGACCACCGGAATATTGATTTAGCAAGAAAGCTAATTCAACGGCAGCAAGTGCTTAACTTTACTCCGGGGGAATACCATCTGTATTGCAACACTGGCTATAATCTGCTGGGGGAAATAGTCAAGGTGGTTTCAGGTAAATCACTGAGAGAATATGCTGAAGAAAATGTTTTTGCCCCATTAAAGATGAAAGATACCCGTATCTGTGATGATGCCTCCGAGATTATCGTTGATCGGGCGATGGGTTATGCTTATAAAGAGGAGTCGAACCAATGGATAAGAGATGACCTCAACGATTCGGTGGCCGGTGCAGGAGCAGTTTATTCTACAGTGAATGATTTATGTCGCTGGATTAGAGCGTTTTATTCGCCATCTATTGTTCAGGATCTACTGCCTCAAATATCCCGTACGCCACATTTAGCCAATGGCAATATTAGCAATTATGCCTACGGTCTTATTATTGACCAACGTGAAGGACAAAAAATAATACAACATAGTGGTAACTACGTTGGTTTCAGAATTAATATTTACATGTTGCCTGATATTAAATTGGGTATTGCTACTACTACTGCAATGGGTATTGATGTTGTTAAA
Source organism: Photorhabdus temperata (assembly GCF_025384845.1). Lineage (NCBI taxonomy): Bacteria > Pseudomonadati > Pseudomonadota > Gammaproteobacteria > Enterobacterales > Morganellaceae > Photorhabdus > Photorhabdus temperata. Next base: position 29,233 of record NZ_JAJAFX010000038.1, read on the forward strand.
CTGGTTGCTCAATGTCTTGATGTATTGTTTAATCCTGGCGGTACTAAACCAGAAAAGCAGCCTTGTCGGACCAGTAATGTCGATATTACCGGTATTTTTAGAGGGGTGAAACCCTATCCTTATATTATTACCAAAGAAGATTCATATTTATTGGATGATTTATTGAAAAAAAGTAACCCGATTATCTTTAACCATGATGGTACATTCCAAGGGGAGGGAGGAACAGACCGATTCCGACCTATCATTAAAAATGATCGTGTGATAGCACTGGAACAGACTGATGAAGATAGAAATACTTTTTATTTAGATAAGAAGATTGATGAAGGTGGTATCGATATTCAGAGGTTATTAGGGAGCTATTATAGTCACGAAACAGAGGCGATTCTTACTATCGCAGCTTCTGGCGATGGAATATATATTGATGGAATTATCTATCCTGGGGGAAAGGAAGTCTTACGGCGGATTTACGGGAATAGTTATTTTTCTCCTCGCACTGAATTCATTATTGATTTTGAATTAGACTCTAACACAAATAAACCTCACCTTTTTATTAGTAATTCACGTTGCTGGAAGATAGAGTTTGTCCCGATTTAATTGGTGTTGTTACAAATAAAATAGCAACTGAGAATGGTGTTTTTATGGCAGGATAGTGTCGATATATTATCTACCAGACTGCATTTATATACCTTGTTTGTATAACCTTAAAATAAGGAAATTAATAATGGAATCGAATATATCTACAAATAATATTAACTTGCTTCTTAAGAAAATAAACGAACTGGTTGATATTGAAAATAAGAAAAAGGGTGGGGCCCTTGCTGTTGCTGTTACCCATGGAAATAAAACCATTTATGAACGCTATATTGGCAAAGCCAGCATTGAATATTCTGTTGCTGTACATCCCAGAACGAAATTCTATTTGGCGAGTACTTCAAAACAATTCACGGCTTTTTGTATTGCCTTGTTGGAAAAAGAAGGAAAGCTCTGTGTCAATGATAAAGTAGGACAATATTTAGATTATTTCCCTGCTGGTTTCGCTGATATTACCATTGCGCATCTTATTCATCATACCAGCGGGTTACGGGATGAGTTTTTGCTTTATAGTTTGGCGGGTAAAAATACAGATTTTGATCATCGCCGTATTGAGTTGGTGAGGAAACTAGCTCAACGGCAACAAGCGCTTAATTTTACTCCCGGGGAATATTTTCTGTATAGTAACACGGGCTATAATTTGCTGGCGGAAATAGTCCAAGTGGTTTCAGGTAAATCGCTGAGAGAATATGCAGAAGAAAAAGTTTTCACCCCATTACAGATGAAAGATACCTTTTTCTATGATGATGTTACCGGGATTATCGTTGATCGGGCAATGGGCTACGCTTATGACGAGAATTTGAACCAGTGGAAAAGAGATGATCTTAATGATGCAGTGGTAGGGGGTTCAGGGCTTCATTCTACGGTGAATGATTTATGTCGCTGGATGAGAGCGTTTTATTCTCCATCCATTGTTCAGGATCTATTACCTCAGTTATCCCGTATGCCAGATTTAACCAGTGGCAATAGTAATAATTATGCTTACGGTTTTATTATTGACCAACGTGAAGGGCAAAAGATAATACGACACGGTGGTAGTTATAGTGGTTTCAAATCAGAAGTTGGTATTTTGCCTGACGCTAAATTAGGTATTGTTGTGACCTCTGCAACGCATACTAATGCCTTTCAATTTATACAACAGTGTATTGATGTATTGTTTAATTTTGACGATACTAAACCAGAAAAACAGCCTTGCCGGACCAGTAATATTGATATTACTGGTATATTCAGAGGAATAGAACCTTACCCTTATATTATTACCAAAGAAGATTGCTATTTATTAGGTAATTTATTCGAAAAAGGTAATCCGATTATCTTTAACGCTGATGGTACATTCCAAGAAGAGGGAGGGAAAATCCGGTTTAGGCCTATTATTGAAAATGACAGTGTTACTGCGTTGGAACAGATTAATGAAGATGGCAGTGTTTTTTATTTAGATAAGATGATTGATGATGGTGGTGTCGATATTCAGCTACTGTTAGGGCGTTATTATAATCACGAAACAGAAGCGATTCTTACTGTCATGGCTTCTGGTAATGAATTTTATATTGATGCGATCATTTCTCCTAAAAGTAAAGAGGTCTTACGTCGGGTTTACGGCAATAGTTATTTTTCTCCTAGCACCGAGCTTATTATTGATTTTGAGTTGGAGCCTGAAACGAATAAACCTCGTCTTTTTCTCAACGATAGCCGTTGCTGGAAGGTAGAATTCGTCGCAGTTTAATTTGTATGGCTGAAAATAGCGTTTATCTGGCAGGATAGTGTGGATTCTATTGCGATTATAAAGATATTGTCTACCAAAATACCTGTATGTACCTGTTTATATAATCTGAAATAGGGGAATTAATAATGGAATTAGATATATCTGAAAGTAATATTAAGTTGTTTATCAGGAAAATAAATAATTTAATTGACATTGAAAATAAAAAGAATGGTGGTGCCCTCGCTGTTGCTGTCACTCACGGCAATAAAACCATTTATGAACGTTATATCGGGAAAGCCAGCATTGAACACGCGGTCGCGGTACATCCCGGAACTAAATTCTATTTGGCGAGTGTTTCAAAACAATTCACCGCTTTTTGTATTGCTTTGTTGGAGAAAGAAGGAAAGATTTCTGTTAATGATAAGGTTGGGAAATATGTGGATTATTTCCCTGCCGATTTCTCTGATATTACCATTGCACATTTTATTCATCATACCAGTGGATTACGGGATAAATATGTCCCTTATGGCTTGGCAGGTAAAAACGCAGACTTTGATCACCGAAGTATGGAGTTATTGAGAAAACTGATTCAACGGCAACGAGCCCTTAACTTTACTCCGGGGGAATACCATCTGTATAGCAACACGGGCTATAATTTGCTGGCAGAGATAATTAAAGTGGTTTCAGGTAAGTCATTGAGAGAGTACGCGAAAGAAAATATTTTTATCCCATTAAAGATGAATAATACGTCTTTTTATGATGATGTCACCGAGATTATCACTGACCGGGCGATAGGCTATTCTTATAACGAGGGGACGAATCGCTGGAAAAGAGATGACCATAACGATTCAACGGTCGGTAGTGCTGGCCTGCGTTCTACGGTAAATGATTTGTGTCGTTGGATAAAAGCATTTTATTCGCCATCTATTGTACAGGATTTGTTGCCTTATTTATTCCGCACGCCAGATTTAACCAATGGTAATCGTAATAATTATGCTTACGGTTTTTTTATCGGCCAACGTGAAGGGCAAAAGATAATACGACACGGCGGCTCTTATGGTGGCTTTAAATCCTATCTTTGCATCTTTCCTGATGTCAAATTAGGTATTGTCATTACCGCTGCGACAAATATTGATGTTACTCAATTGATTGAGCAGGGTTTTGATGTATTGTTCAATTCTAATATGACGGAACCAGAAAAACAGCCTTGTTATACCGGTGATATTGATATCACCGGTATGTTTAAAGGGGTAGATCCCTATCCCTATATTATTACCAGGGAGGATTGCTATTTATTAGGTAATTTATTCGAAAAGGGTAATCCGATTATTTTCAACTTTGATGGCACATTCCAAGAGAAGAGGGGAGAATTTCGGTTCAGACCCATCATTGAAAATAATGATGTTATCGCATTGGAGCAGATTGACGAGAATGGCAATGTTTTTTATTTGAAAAAGATGATCGGTAAAGGTGATATTGATATTCAGCGATTGTCAGGACGCTATTATAGTCACGAAACAGAAGCAATGCTTACTATTGAAGCCTCCGGTAATAAGCTTTATATTGATGCAGTTGTATTGTCTGGAAAAAAAGAAGTCTTACGGTGGGTTTACGGGAATAGTTATTTTTCCCAGGCTACAGAGCTGATTATTGATTTTGAATTGGACTCTGATACGAATGAACCTCATCTTTATGTCAATGATTCACGTTGTTGGAAGATAGGGTTTGTCCGGGTTAAGTAATGGATATTTTTGTAAATAAAAAATAGGAGTTAAGTAAAACGTTTCTCTGGCAGAACTGTAGTATTTATGTTCTGCCTTTTTTACATGGCTACGATATTTTTGATTGGATAGAAGATATGTTTTGGTCAGATGTATTTATAAATAGATTCAGTAATATGGTGTTGTAATTGAATGATTGGAAAAACACTTTTGTGAATTGTACTTAGAAAACCGAATTATTAACGCGGAAGGAGTGGCGGATGAACAAGTGAGGAACAGAGTTTAATCTTGATCACAATAAAATGAATATAAATTTATTATGGAGGATGAGTTATGTGATATTGATTCCTATTTATCCAACCTGATATTGAAAAAATATCTTAATCTGGGATATATAAGATATAGTGAAAATAGATTTTTATTTAGTCACGAAATTATATTTATTCTAATGTGAACATCCATTTTTTATAGATATAGTTACCTGTTAATTCATCATTATTTTTGATAAATAAAGTAAAGCAATAATAGGCAGAAATTTTTAATATGATTAATATCAATAAAATATATCCATCGGGAAATAATCAGATGCCTTGTGATTTTGATTCTGAGGTCGTTATTGGGTTGGTTGGTGCTGTAGGAACAGATCTGGAAATAATTAAAAATTCGATAACACAGAAGCTTAATGCGTTCAGATATGAAACACAGGAAGTAAGAATATCCTCTGAGATAATTTCAGTGTTAAGAGATGTTCCATCAACAATGGATAATTATGAAAAAATAAGTTGTTTAATGTCAGAGGGAAATTATTTAAGAGAGGCTAGTCAAGATAACTCTATATTGGCATTAGCGGCGGTGGCAGAAATAAATAAAAGAAGAGAAAAGATATATTCTCTACCAAGACCATCTGTCAGGAGTGCGTATATTATAAATTCTCTCAAACACCCGGATGAAGTAAATGCATTAAGGGATATTTATGCAAATGGATTTTTCCTGATAGGTGTATATACGAGTGAATCCCAAAGATTAAGAAACCTTACTGTCGACAAATATATTGATGAGGTGAAAGCCAGAGAGTTAATTAATCGTGATTCTAATGAGGGGAATAAGTGGGGGCAGCAGACCAGAGATACTTATGAGCTATCTGACTTCTTTATAAGTTATGATGGAAATAAAAATAAGACTGATAATAATATATGGAGAATATTAGATCTTATTTTTGGTAATCCATATGTTACACCAACTTTTGATGAATACGCTATGTTCATGGCTTTTTCTGCTTCGCTACGATCAGGAGATCTTTCCCGTCAGGTTGGTGCTGTATTAACAAAAGATAAAAATATCATCTCAACTGGAGCTAATGATGTACCACAATTTGGGGGAGGATTATATTGGCCTGATTATATAGGAGATATAATTGAAGATACCAAAAATAGTAGAGATTATAAAATAGGTGAAGATTCAAACGCTAAGGAGAAAAGATTAATTATTGAAGATATACTTAAAGATGTCGGAGATGAACAAAAAGAGGAATTCAAAAAACATCTTCTAAAAAGTAAGATAAAAGATATTACCGAATATGGAAGGGTTGTACATGCTGAAATGGAAGCAATTTTGACATGTGCAAGAAGTAATACTAATACTCATAATGGGATATTATATTGTACTACATTTCCTTGTCATAACTGCGCAAAGCATATTGTTGCCAGTGGTATAAGGAGAGTTGTATATATTGAACCTTATCCTAAAAGTAAGGCTTTTGATTTTCATCCTGATTCTATTGCGACTTCTGAAGAAGAGGTTTCTGATAATAAAGTGATTTTTGAGCCATTCGTGGGAGTTGGGCCTCGCTGTTTCTTTAACTTGTTCTCAATAAATCTAGGGATAGGATATAAAATAAAAAGAAAAGATAAGAATGGTAAGGTTGTTAAATGGCATAGAAAAGATGGAAGGCTTAGAATGAGGATGCTATCATTATCTTATATAGAAAAAGAGACCGAATCAGCAGCTAACGTGGATGATTTAATGAAGGAGTTAAAAAAATGACTAATAGAGAAGAGTTCTTTTCTTATTTAAGCGAAGCGAGTAAAATAGTTGAACAATGGCCAGAATGGAAGAAGGGTGGGTTGAGAACGACTCGTAACCAGCATATATCCCGTAAAGATCATACTGCATTAAAAACTAGAGGCTATGCGATTTTTGCTAAAAATAAATTGGTATAACTTGTTACTACTTATTGGAAAACAGAAAACTTGCTGAGAGTTTTTTGTTTTCTGCCGTTAGAAAAATAATTAAAATAGTAAAGTAAGATCTTATTTCAATAACCTGATAATAACCTTGATGTAAATAAATATAAAAAGTAACCCTTTTTAGGGTTACTAATAAATAGTGTTAATTACTCAAACTTATAGCCTATCTCAGTAGATATAATTTAGTGCAGGCCATTCTTATGGATAAATAGTGAACACAGATAGCGTACAAAATTCAAAACGTACATGCAGTAACAGTACATGAAGAATTTGGGCCCTGCTCAGTGATCGCTATTATTACTAAAGAATGGCAAATGAAATAACCTAATGGGATAGGCAGTTATTATTTTTTCTCAAAAAACGTCCGTTTTAAACCTAATTCCAGCCCGCGAAATTCTGCCAAACCTTTTAATCGGCCAATACAGGAATAACCGGGGTTCGTCTGTTTTTTCAGGTCATCAATCATTTGGTGGCCGTGATCAGGACGCATTGGGATTAAACGGTTATCACCGGCTGCTTTGCGGCGATATTCTTCACGCAGGATTTCCATAACCACACTATACATATCTACATCACCTGCTAGATGAGCGGCTTCATGAAAAGTTTTACTGTTTTCTTCCCGTTGGGTAGAACGAAGGTGAGTAAAATAGATCCGGTTGCCGTAGCGTTGAATCATCTCAATCAGATCATTATCACCACGAACGCCGTAGGAGCCGGTGCACATCGTGATACCGTTAGCCGGGCTTGGTTCAATGGTTGTCAGCCATTCAATATCTTCAATAGTGGAAATGATACGTGGTAAGCCCAGAATAGGGCGAGGTGGATCATCCGGGTGAATTGCCAGACGTAAACCCTGTTCTTCACACACAGGAACAATCTGGTGCAGGAAATAAGCCAGATGCTCACGCAGTTTATCGCGGCTAATATCTTTGTAGCGATCCAATTGCGCCTGAAACTCTTCCAGTGTGTAGCCCTCTTCGGCACCCGGTAGACCGGCAATGATATTAGCAGTGAGTTTATCAATATCAGCATCAGACATATTGTCGTAATAGATTTTTGCCTGCGCTTGTTCTTCAATGGTGTAATCGGCTTTTGCATCAGGGCGTTTGAGGATATGGATCTCAAATGCGGCAAAGGCAATTTGATCAAAACGCAGGGCTTTAGAGCCATTAGGGAGTAAATACTCAAGATCAGTACGTGTCCAGTCCAGCACCGGCATGAAGTTATAACAAATGGTGTCTATGCCGCATTCAGCCAGATTTTTCAGCGAAGTTTTGTAGTTATCAATCCATTGCTGGTAGTGACCTGTCTGAGTTTTAATTTCTTCATGAACAGGCACACTTTCAACAACTGACCAGATAAGCCCTTTATTTTCGATTAGGGCTTTATGAGCCAAGATTTCATCTTTGTGCCAAACTTGTCCGTTAGGAATATGGTGTAATGCGGTGACGATACCCGTTGCACCAGCCTGACAGATATCATCTAAGGAAACAGGATCATTTGGGCCGAACCAACGCCAGGTTTGTTCCATTGTTATTTACCTTTGCATAAATTCAGAATGAAAAACAGCCACCAGAATAACTGGATATAAAAACTTATTTGTAAATTATCTTGCTGAATTAATTACGCTTCTTTGCTATTTCAAAGGGATATGAGTTAAACAGATAACCATCGAAATAGGGATCATCAATATCAGACAATTCCAGCAAACGTAATTTCACATTCTCCAGGTGTTGCCACATTGCCTGTTTGGCTGCCGCCGGATCTTTCTTGATCATGGCGGCAAAAATGATCTGATGATCATGCAACCATTCTTTACGGTAATCTTTGTCGGTGATTCGGCTATGGAGTTTCAGCCACATGGGATTATTTTCCCGCCATGCCCAGGATTGTTTAAGCAGTTCAACTAACATGCTGTTATGTGTTGCTTCCGCAATTGCCAGATGGAATTCTCTGTCACCGGATTCATCTTCACCGGCAGCCAAATCTTCCGACTCTCTTTTCAATGCCCGGCGCATATTCGCAATGTCGTTGGGTGTGACTTGCATTGCGGCGAATTCAGCAATATTACTTTCCAGCAATTGGCGAGCCTGTAACAGTTCAAAAGGCCCTGCCGCGTTGACTGAGCATGAAGACGACGACAAGTGAGGGAGGTTGATAATATAAACCCCGGAACCTTTGCGAACTTCAATCAGGTTTTCCAGTTCGAGCATGATTAAGGCTTCACGGACAACGGTTCTAGAAACCCCTAATAAATCAGCAAGTTCTCGTTCTGGTGGTAAACGATCCCCGATACGATATTGCTGGTTGGCAATCATCTGCCTTAATGAAACGCCGACTTCTTGGTAAGGGCGTTTTGGCTCAAGTAAATGCTTCATTACATCACTACCATTATGATAATTATTATTGTATTGCATAGATCATAGTCAAAAACAGAAATTGGTCAACCAAAAACGCCGCTTAAGGGTGAAGGCCATTTGACCTTCACCGAGGATAATTATCTTACTGCGCGAATGCGTTCTACCATGCGGTAAAGCATCGGATCAGTTTTCTTGATATCGTCGTACATAGGCTTGACCGCTTCTTCAAATGATTTTTTATCAACATCAACAAACTTGACCCCAATTTTTTCTGCGTTCTGGCGCTCTTTCTCTTCTGACTTTTCCCATAATTTCGTCATATATTTGGAAGAGTTGGCTGCCGCATCCATGAGGATTTTTTGTTGTGCTGATGACAGTTTATTTAGTGATTTATTAGAAATCACCAGGACATCCGGCACCATAGTGTGTTTATCCAGTGAGAAATACCTTGCAACTTCACTGTGACGGCTCAGGTTGAAAGAGGGAATATTGTTCTCCGCGGCATCCACTACACCCTGTTGCAGGGCGGTATACAGTTCGCCGTAAGCTAGCGGTGTTGGGTTGCCGCCCAAGTTTTTCACCATTGAAATGGCGGTTGGACTAGGTTGTACACGGATTTTCATGCCTTTTAAATCCGCAGGAGTGCGAATCGGCTTTTTGGCGTAAAAGCTACGTGCACCGGCTTCATAATAGGTTATACCGACAAACCCGCTGTTTTTGCTGGAAGCGAGGATCTCTTTACCTATCTCTCCGTTTTTGATTTTTTCGTAGTGTGCTTTATCACGGAACAGATAAGGTAAATTAAAAGCGGAATAGGCAGGCGTAAACGCTTCCAATTCCGCTGCGTTAGATTTGACCAAATCCAGCGCCCCATTTTGCATCAGCTCCATCGATTCCCGCTGATTGCCCAATTGTGCATCCGGATAGATCCGAATACGAACATCACCATTTGTTTTTTGGCGAACTTCATTAGCAAACTGAGTCATTGCCTTGTGTACTGCGTGATCGCGGTTATGGTTATGACTGAGTTTTAATGTTGTCGCTGCCATGACTTGTGATGCTCCTAAGGCGAACATCGCGCCGATGACAGTACATAAAACACGCTTAGAATGGTTCATTGTTCGTTCTCCAATTGCTGTAAATAGGTTACGGGCACAACTGAACTGACGGCCAAACCATAAGCGCTACTTTGGCTTTCGTCAAAAAGTAAAAACCATTTGGTTGACCAAGATCCCAAAATAACCGGGTTTTTTGGTCAACCAATCAGTTTGTGATCCCGCTCACTGGATGTTTTTTTGACCTGGATCTTATAATCCCGGTGACGTAAGGTTCTCTTTACTTATTTTGGTCAGGCAGTTTCCTATTATCTGGTTGACCAAAGGAATCCGTTAAGGTCAATTCCGTTAAGATCAATAAAAGGATAAGTTCCATGAAAAGCTTGGTGGATTGCATCAATAAAGGTTTGGCATTTTTTACAATCTGCCTTTCCACTTTTTTGGTGTTTTGTGTTACATGGCAAGTCGTTTCCCGCTATGTGCTTGGTACACCGAGTACGGTAACGGATGAGTTCGCCCGTTATCTGTTTATGTGGGTCGCCATGATTGGCGCGGCATATACCACAGGCCAACACCGCCACTTAGCTATCGACCTGTTAGCGATGAAACTTAAGGGGGTAGGTAAAAATATTGTGGGTCTAGTTGTACAGACCGCGATTGCTCTGTTTGCTTCCGTGGTGCTGGTGTATGGCGGATCGGTGTTGGCTATCTCGACGCTTGAAACTGGGCAAATCACTCCCGCGTTGGGGCTACAGATGGGATATGTCTACTTATGTCTGCCAATCAGTGGTGTTCTGATAATCTTCTATGCACTGGTAGATAGCGTTGCTCTTATTCAGAATTTTTCAGGCAAAGATACCACCGTTTCAGAAAATTATTGAAATCACCAGACAAGACAGAAGGGGATGAGCTTATGGATTGGCAAGTTGTTTTAGCTTTGTTTGGTAGTTTCGCGGTATTACTGGCACTGGGTGTCCCGGTATCCTTTGCGATTAGTTTGTCATCATTACTGGCCATTATGATGACGCTACCAATGGAAGCGGCTATTACTGTTGTCGCTCAACGTATGGCTGCGGGTGTTGATAACTTCTCTTTACTGGCTATTCCGTTCTTTATTTTGGCGGGAAATATTATGAATCAGGGGGGAATTGCTACCCGGTTGATTAATCTGGCAAAAGTTATTGGTGGTCGCTTGCCCGGTTCACTGGTTCACGTCAATATTATGGCGAATATGTTTTTCGGTGCGATTTCGGGTTCTGCGGTGGCATCTGCTGCGGCAGTCGGCGGAACGATGGCGCCAATGCAGAAAAAAGAGGGTTATGAACCGGAGTATTCTGCCGCTGTCAACATTGCTTCCTGTCCTGCTGGTTTGTTGATCCCGCCCAGTAATACCTTGATTGTTTATTCACTGGTTTCTGGTGGTACATCCATTGCCGCCCTGTTTCTCGCTGGTTATATTCCTGGCATTCTGATGGGGGTATCTCTGATGATAGTGGCGGCAATTATTGCTAAACGCCGTGGCTATCCAGTCTCACCAAGGCCCACGTGGAACGAGTTTTTTATCACTTTGGTTCGCGCATTGCCTTCTCTGATGCTGATTGTGGTTATTATGGGCGGTATCATTGCCGGTATTTTTACCGCGACAGAAGCTTCCGCGATTGCAGTGTTGTACAGCTTTGTACTGGCAGTCCTGATTTATCGTGAAGTCAGTATCACCAAACTGCCAAAAATCATTTTGGATTCTGCTGTGACCACTTCCATTGTTCTGTTGCTGATTGGTGCATCAATGGGAATGTCTTGGGCAATGGCAAATGCTGATCTGCCCTATCTAATTGCTGATGCATTGATGGTAGTTTCAGAAAATCCGCTGGTTATTCTGCTGGTCATTAATATCATTCTGTTGCTGGTTGGAACCTTTATGGATATGACCCCGGCGATTCTGATCTTTACGCCGATTTTTCTGCCTGTGGCGCAGAATATGGGGGTTGATCCGGTACACTTCGGCATCATTATGACTTTCAATTTGGCTATTGGTATCTGTACGCCGCCGGTAGGGAGTGCGCTATTTGTTGGCTGTTCCATTGGTGAGGTCAGCATTAATCAGGTCTTGAAACCGCTGGTGCCAATGTACTGCGCTTTGATTATCGCCTTGATGCTGGTGACTTTTATGCCACAGCTGAGTCTGTGGTTGCCTAAGATGTTACTGAATTACTAATTATTCAGGTAATTTGCGTTTTAAAAAGGAATTGTTCCATGATTCGCAATATAGCCAATTGCAAAATCAACTCTGCTATTTCTTGCCCTTCCTATGATCGTAAAAGGTTGGTTGCCCGTATTGTTCATCTGGGGTGTGGCGCGTTTCATCGGGCACATCAGGCAGTTTTTACGCATCATATGCTGGAAAAAACAAACAGTGATTGGGGAATTTGTGAAGTCAGTTTATTCTCCGGCCATACGTTGATTCAGCAACTTAAAGATCAGGATTGCTTGTGTACCATTGCGGAAAAAGGGGCAAAAAAAACTGAGCTGAAAATTATTGGTTCTATGGTTGATGCTTTGCATCCTGAGTTTGTTGGTCAGCAAGGTATTCTGGAAACCATGGCACAGCCGCAGGTTGCGATTATCTCTCTGACAATCACTGAAAAAGGTTATTGTACCGATATAGCCAGCGGTAAGCTGGATGAAAATAATGCGTTGATTCAACAAGATTTAGCCAACCCAACCGCACCAACATCCGCTATTGGCTATATTGTTGAAGCGCTTCGCCTGCGTTATGAACGTGGTTTACCGCCGCTGACGGTGATGTCCTGCGACAATGTTAGAGAGAATGGCAATGTTGCCCGTGAAGCGGTGGTGGGTTTTGCCCGTTTGCGTGATGAAAAACTGGCACAGTGGATTGAATTGAATGTGACTTTCCCATGTACAATGGTTGACCGCATTGTTCCTGCCGCGACATCAGAATCGTTGGGGGAGATTGCCGAACAGTTAGGTGTATATGATCCCTGTGCAATCACCTGTGAACCTTTCCGTCAGTGGGTGATTGAAGATAATTTTGCCAATGGCCGCCCAAATTGGGATTTAGCAGGGGCTCAATTCGTTAAAGATGTTGTGCCTTTTGAAACCATGAAATTACGGATGCTGAACGGTAGTCACTCATTTTTGGCTTATCTGGGCTATTTGGGAGGGTATGCACATATTGCTGATACGATGGTTAATCCCGATTACCGGCAAGCCGTTTTGGATCTGATGTTGCAAGAACAAGCACCCACTCTGACGATGCCGATAGGAACAGATCTTTCCCAATATGCCCATTTGTTGATTGAGCGTTTCAGTAATCCCAGCCTTAAACACCAGACTTGGCAGATAGCAATGGATGGCAGCCAGAAATTACCACAGCGTATGTTGGACTCTGTGACTTATCACCTGACCAATGGCAGCGATTATCCTCACTTGGCTTTAGGTATCGCCGGTTGGATGCGTTATGTCAGCGGTAAAGATGAGCAAGACAAATGGATTGATGTGTGCGATCCACTGGTGGATCAATTTAAATCTATTTACCAGCAATATGGGTTATCTGCTGATGTGGTACCTGCATTGTTGGCTGTTTTTGGCAACCCATTGTCAGGCAATCCGCATTTTGTCCGGGCAGTGACTGAAGCTTACCAGCGATTACTAGATTGCGGCGCTCGTCAGGCGGCGGCAGTATTCTGAACGGGGGAACAGGAAAAAGGGGATCACTATAATTGACATCCTCCCCCACCTTCGCACTTTGTGACTCAGGAGGGGGATCCCCGTTAGTGGGTGACTGCTGATCGCTCAGTGTCCGGTTCCTGCTTCAACGGGCGGCCTGACTGCACCCTCCCTCCACAGGCCAGCACGGCATGCCCTGCCGCTAAGATGTTACGAGCGCCATTTATATCGGCGTTCGCGGTATATCCGCATTCCTGACAGACGAATTGGCTTTGTGACCGGCGGTTTGCTTTCGCTGTATAACCACAGCAGGCGCACCGCTGGCTGGTATAGGCCGGCGGGACGGCTAACACTTGACCTCCGCGCCAGCGTTGTTTGTACTCAAGCTGACGACGCATTTCGTACCAGCCCTGATCCAATATAGAGCGGTTTAAACTGGATTTAGCCCTCACGTTCCGTCCAGGCAGCGCCAGCGTGCCTGCCGCTGATTTCGACATATTTTTCACTTTCAAATCCTCAATCACTATCATCGCGTGGTTTTTGCTGATTGTCGTGGTGGTCTTGTGAAGATAGTCGCGGCGAATATTGGCAATATGCGCGTGCAGGCGCTGAATTTTTCGTTTCTGTTTCTGCCAGTTAGCGCTGAACTTCACTTTTCGGCTTAGATGGCGCTGGAGCCTCGCCAGTTGGCGCTGACGGGTTTTAAAACGGGTAACCGGCTCGAAAATGGTGCCGTCTGAGAGTGTGGCTAGTTTGGCCACGCCTGCATCCAGCCCCACGATTGAGGTGGATTGATGCTGCGGCGCCGGGACATCAATTTCCACCTGCAATGAGATGAACCAGTGACCTGCCTGCTGGCTGAGGGTCGCATTTTTGATTTTCCCGCTGACATCCCGTGACGGCCTGAACTTCATCCAGCCAAGACCCGCCGGGAGCTTGACACGTCGGCTCTCAAGCCGACAATATTTTTCAAAGTTAACAAAACGGACCGAATCACGACCGTCATTTTTCCTTTTAAATACAGGCGCTTTTGCCGCCAGTGTTTTATCAAAACAGCGCTGCCAGGCGCCGTGTAAGTCTTTAAGCTTCTGCTGAAGATTATCGGTGTAGGCGGCCTGTAAGAAGGCATGCTCCGGCATTTTTTTCCATCCGGTGAGCATCCGGTTCAGCTCAAAGGCTGAAGGGAGCCTGCCACCCGAGCCCAGAATGCGTTGCGTTTCGGCAAGCCCGTAATTCCAGATAAAACGGGCACAACCGCACAACTGCCGCAAACGCTGCGACTGTGCTACTGTAGGTTCGAGTCTGAATTTGTAGGCTTTCAGGATGAGCATGGGCATTCAGTATGTCGTCATTTTGTTCGCTATCCTACGGAATATCCGGTTAATTTCAATGCAAAAATACAAATTTTGCGGGTTCGTGCGGTGATGCGCCGTTGGAAGGGGTTAAACAGTATATTCAGCATCAGCGTGGCTGATGATTCTTCGGGTTTTTCGAGCCCGTCTAAATTCCCCTCCCGCCTTATGTCGGCGGGAGTACCCTTTGGAGGAAAAGATGGTTGAGGATATTTGCTTTAATAACGCCCGCCGTTATTTTGCTTTGCCGGGAGAAAACCAATGAAGCGGATTGCATTTCTTGGTGAATGTATGATTGAGCTTAATGGTGCGCCTTTTGGCACTATGCATCAGACTTTTGGTGGTGATGCGCTGAATAGTGCGGTTTACTTAGCACGGGCAAGCCAGCAAAAGATTGCTGTGAATTTTGTTACTGCGCTGGGAATGGACTCACTCAGCGAAGGCATGATCAAACATTGGCAAGATGAGGGTATCCATACGCATCTGGTGTTGCGTGATCCGGCTCATCAGCCAGGGTTGTATCTGATTCAGCTTGATGAGCAGGGAGAACGCACTTTTCTGTACTGGCGTAATGATTCCGCCGCTCGTTATATGGTTCGCCATCCTGATTTCTTTTCTGTTATTCAATCGTTGCAGCAGATGGATGCTATTTATCTCAGTGGCATCAGCCTGGCTATTTTGCCTGCTGATGATCGTGAAATATTACTGAATCTGTTAGCTGAACTGGCTGCACAAGGAAAAACAATATTTTTTGACAGTAATTACCGTCCGGCATTATGGGAAAATGTGGCAGAAACCCAAGCCTGTTATCAGAAATTGCTCTCTTTCACTGCACTGGCTCTGGTGACAGATGATGATGAAGGCAATTTGTGGGGTGATAAATCAGTGACAGAAATCATGACTCGCCTCAAACGGTCAGGGGTTAAAGAAGCTATTGTTAAAGTGGGTGCAGCCGGTTGCTATTATCAGAATTTGGTGCAAGGTACGCCGATTGAGCAGATCCCAACCGATCCGGTTGTTAAAGTGGTCGATACCACGGCTGCGGGAGATGCTTTTAACGCCGGGTTTCTGGCTGGATATCTGACAGATTGCTCAGTACAACAAGCGATAAAAATGGGGCATGGTCTTGCGGGTATCGTTATTCAGCATAAAGGGGCGATTATTCCAATCAGCGCCACCAAAACGATAACCGACAGCTTCTTTTAAGGGCAGGAGAAAAAACGATGAAACAAATGATTGAGCAGCTACGCCAGCTAAAAATTGTTCCTGTGATTGCGGTTGATCGTGCGGAAGACATTATTCCGCTGGGTAACGCGCTGGCTGACAATGGCTTGCCGGTAGCAGAAATTACTTTCCGTTCTGCGGCAGCAGCAGAAGCGATTCGTCTGCTAAAAGAAGCTCGGCCGGATATGCTGATTGGCGCAGGAACCGTTCTGAATCGTGAGCAAGTGGTTGCTGCCAAAGAAGCAGGAGCGACTTTTATTGTTTCTCCGGGTTTTAATCCAAATACTGTCAAAGCCTGTCAGGAACTGAATATTCCCATTATTCCGGGTGTGAATAACCCAAGTGCTATTGAAGGGGCAATGGAATTGGGGCTGCAACTGTTAAAATTCTTCCCGGCAGAACCTTCCGGTGGTTTGCCGATGATTAAAGCGATATTGGCACCTTATACTGAACTCCAGATTATGCCTACCGGAGGTATCGGGCTGAAGAATGTTCGTGATTATCTTGCAGTACCGCGTATTGTGGCGTGTGGCGGTTCATGGATGGTGAGTAAAGCGCTGGTGGATAGTCATAATTGGCAGGAAATTGGTCGTCTGACCCGTGAGGCGGTGGATTGGGTTAATGTTTAATGGCACTTTCAACGTCCAAACTTCTAATGGTCTGTTCCAGAAGGGAAATTCTCCTTCTGGAGCAATAGGTGCTTATCTTGATGCTAATATTTCAGAGCAGAATAATAGTGCTTTTGGTTTATGAAGGGATAAAAGATCGGATGGATTGGAATATAAAAATAGTTTGCGCGAGGAATGGCAATAATTGCTATGAGGTCGCTATTAGATGTCAATATAAAGAAAAAATTTTTGCAATTAAGATAATTCTAATAACAGATATTTCAAATATAGAAAATATCTGTTCACGGATCATATTATAGCGTTTAAGGAGGGTAGATAATTTGAGCAAAGATCCAATAAAAAACCGCAAGAATGTTAAAAACTTTCTCGCGGTAATCGTATTTTCTAAACTGAAAGAGCAATGATTTCTTATGAAGAAAAATCAAATCTCGGTGTGTGGTTTCGCATTCTCTGCTAGCCATACTGCAATGCGCTGTTTCTGCTCTTCATTCAGCCACATACCCAATTTGGTACGGCGCCAAATTGCATCATCCAGTTCAACAACCCACTCATTGTTAACCAGGTAACGAAGTTCAGCTTCATAAAGACCTTGGCCGAAGGATTCACCGAGATCCGCCAGATTGTTAGCACTTTGCAGAATCAGTTCACTATTGTTGCCATAAGTACGGGCATAGCGCACAGCAACGCCTTCCGGTAACCAGTTGTAGCGTTTACGCAGTAAGCGGGCGTAACCGTCGCGATCGCAGCCTTCAAGGTTACCACCCGGTAATTGACCATTTTTAGTCCAGGCTTCTCCGGCATTTGGATAGTATTGAATCATTTTCTCCATTGCGTGTTCTGCCAGCTTACGGTAAGTGGTCAATTTACCGCCGAATATAGACAGCAATGGCGCTTTACCCTGCTCATCATGAATATCAAGAGTGTAGTCACGGGTAATCGCCTGAGGTGAATCAGATTCGTCATCACACAGTGGACGTACACCGGAATAGGTCCAGACGATATCTTCACGGCTAATTTGCTTCTTAAAGTGGTTGTTATAGACTTCCAATAGATAGTTTATCTCTTGATCGTCAATCTTTACCTCTTTTGGATCGCCGTTATATTCCACATCAGTTGTTCCGATAATGGAGAATTCATCCATCCAGGGAATCACAAATACAATACGATTATCTTCGTTTTGCAGAATATAAGCCTGCGGCTCATCATGCACTCTTGGCACCACAATATGGCTGCCTTTGATCAGGCGAATCCCATAAGGTGATTTCAGTTTCAGGCCATCGTCAAAGAATTCTTTAACCCAAGGACCGGTGGCGTTAACCAGACCTTTTGCACGCCAGGTATGGGTTTTACCTGTCCGCAGATCTTCGGCTTCAACCATCCAGCCATCTTGTTCACGCCATGCACGGGTAACTTTTGTTCGGGTACGGACTTCTCCACCGTGTTTTTTGACTTCCTGAGCGTTAAGGACAACTAAACGAGCGTCATCAACCCAGCAGTCGGAATATTCAAAGCCGCGGACTAATTCTGGTTTCAGAACGGAATGAGTACCGAATTTTAGCCCTTTACTGCTCGGCAGGCTGACGCGTTTGCCTAAATTGTCATAAAGGAACAAGCCAATGCGGATCATCCATGCCGGGCGCAGGTGCGGCTGGTGCGGCAGACGAAAACGCATTGGGAAAGCGATGTGTGGTGCGAGATTTAATAAAACTTCACGTTCTGCCAGCGCTTCGCTGACCAGACGGAACTCATAATGTTCCAGATAGCGCAGGCCACCGTGGATCAGTTTTGAGCTGGCGGATGAAGTGGCTTTGGCTAAGTCTTGCGCTTCCAGCAGCAGAACAGAGAGTCCCCGGCCAGCGGCATCTGCCGCGATACCGGCGCCGTTGATCCCGCCACCGATTACAATCAAGTCTTTAGTTTCCATGCATCCCCCTAAAATGTTCGAAACAGTTCTTTAATGTTCGTTTTCGCTCATAATTGTAATCAGAAATCCATAAATAGCCAACTATTTACTTAGAAAAAACATGCTCGCGTGATATAGGTAACAAATATTATTATTATCATATAATTCACATGGTATTAATTAGAATGTGATAAAGCTGGGGTGACGTGGAACGAGAAGGGGATGTTGGGGATAGCGCTATCCCCAAATAGAGAGAAAATTATCAGCAGATCTCGAGCTGAACGTTATGTTGTTCAATCACTTTTTGGATGTCTGACGGGGGAAGTTGGTCAGTAAATAAGTAGTCAATGAGATTCATGTTACCCAGATTGACCATAGCGTTGCGACCAAATTTAGAATGGTCCGTCACCAGCATGACGCAACGGGAATTTTCGATAATTGCGCGTTTAATGCGTACTTCATGGTAATCAAACTCCAGTAGTGAGCCATCCATATCGATACCACTGATGCCGAGAATGCCGTAATCGAGCCGAAACTGGGAGATAAAATCCAGTGTAGCTTCACCGATAATCCCCCCATCACGGGTACGAATCTCCCCACCCGCAAGGATTAAACGGAAGTCTTCCTTTGTCATCAATAGGGTAGCTACGTTGAGGTTGTTAGTGACAATCCGCAGATTTTTATGGTTTAGCAGTGCGTGAGCGACGGCTTCCGGTGTCGTGCCGATATCAATAAACAGTGTTGCGCCGTCCGGGATATGGCTGGCAACACGTTGGGCAATACGGGCTTTTTCTTCTGACCACATGCTTTTGCGGTCATTATAAGCGGTATTGACTGAACTTGATGGCAATGCGGCACCGCCGTGATGTCGCTGTATTTTGTTTTTGTCTGCCAGGTCGTTCAAATCACGGCGGATAGTCTGGGGGCTGACATTAAAGTGTTCAACCAACTCTTCAGTACTGACATAGCCCTGAAGACGTACCAGCTCAACTATTGCATCATGCCGTTGAGTTTGCTTCACGATAGTCCCCTAATGTTCTTAAAAATGCCGGTTGTGAGTGTTATTTTTGAAGGTATGACGGTTATCCCACAGCGCCATCAGTAAGCCGATAATTAAACCGGAAAAATGGGCCGCGTTGGCAATAGCGAGTCCAAATGTGTCGAAGTAGCCAATAATCAGCCAGAGGATCGAAAAAGCCATCAAACCGCGGGGGACGCCAATGCCGCGCTCAGGTGCACGTTCACCGGTTAACCAGACATAACTAATTAAAGCGTAAACAACACCGGAAAGACCGCCAAAATGAGAGCCACTGAATAATGATTGTCCCCAGCCACTGAAAACAGCGGAAACGATAGTGATAACAAACAGTTTTCCTGTACCAAGGCGCTTTTCTGTTTGTCCGCCAAGATACCACCACCACATCAGATTAAAGATGATATGCAATAGTGAAAAATGCAGTAAACCATGAGTAACCCAACGCCATAGCTCCAGATGTTGACTGTTGTCAGGCCAGGCTAGCCAGGACATAACCTGATAATCCCCGGAGAATTGCATCCAGAGATAAACGGCGATATTCAGGATCAGAACTGTCATTGTCAGCGGGCCAGCCTGACGACTCAAATATTGCCAATTCAGGTTGTTATGGTATTTCAATGAGTGATTCACATCGCCGGATTGCCAGCTGGCCGTCTGGTAACGTTCGTTCAGCGGATCACGGGTAAATTGTTCAAGCTCTTGTTGAACGATGGTGAGTTTAGTGTCATCTTCCAGCCACAGTTCTACGTGCTGCCCATCGTGACCCGGACGCATAGTCAGATGTACTTGATGGGTTGCCATATAATCAATAAAAGCTTGTGCCAGACGCGGGTTTGAAATAGCGATTACGTGGATCATGAGGTGTTGTTATGCCGGATTATGTAATAAGGAATCAACAGCTTGAGGATAGTCTCTCTGCCAGGCTTCAAAGCCGCCATTAATGCTGTAAACTGCTTCAAAACCCATGTTCAGTAAATACTGAGCGGCGCTCTGGCTGCTGTGACCGTGGTAACACATGACCATGACAGGTTGCTCGAAATGGGTCTGCAACATGAATTCATTTAATGTGTCATTGGTTAAATGAAAGGCCCCAGATGCATGGCCGCCCCGGAAACTTTGTGGATCGCGGATATCCACCATAATGGCGGATTTATCTAGCCAATGTTGATAAGCCTGCTCAGGGCTGATTGTTTGAAAATGTTCCATATGTATTCTGAATTGCTCTTAGAACTTAGAGATTATCCCATTAGATTATTATTGTAGTGACATTTTCCCGACGGTTATCCGAACGGGAAAGTCAGTTGTCAGTAATAAGAGTGTTCACCGCGTTGATGTTCAGTCAAGTCTCTGACACCTTTTAATTCCGGGAACATGTTCAACAACTCTTTTTCAATCCCTTCTTTCAGGGTGACATCAACCATTGAACAACCATTGCAACCGCCGCCGAACTGAAGGATAGCAAAGCCCTCATCAGTGATTTCCATTAGGCTGACGCGGCCACCGTGGCCCGCTAATTGTGGGTTAATTTGTGATTGTAAGACATATTCCACCCGTTCAATCAGTGGAGAATCATCAGAAACTTTGCGCATTTTGGCGTTAGGGGCTTTTAGTGTTAGTTGAGAGCCTAACTGATCAGTGACAAAATCGATTTCTGCTTCTTCAAGGAACGGCGCACTCAGCTCGTCAACGTAAGCTGACAGTTTCTCAAATTTCAGCTCGGTATCTGTTGCTTCAACGGCGTCAGGCGGGCAGTAAGACACACCGCATTCTGCGGTAGGTGTACCCGGATTGATGACAAATACGCGGATTTGAGTGCCAGGTTCTTGGTTTGCCAGTAATTTGGCAAAATGAGCTTGCGCTGCTTCAGTAATATTAATCATATCATTTGCTCAATAGTTGACTGCTTTAGTTGGTTATAATACGCCCATTCTCATCTTGACTACAAGGTTCGGCAAATCGCCCAGACCTGCACTGAGCGGGCGCCAGCACGAATTAACAAACGGGAAATTTCGGTCATCGTCGCTCCGGTGGTAATTACATCATCAATTATGGCTATATGTTGTCCTATGACGGAGCCACAAAGCCGGAACGCTTTCCTAAGATTAGTTTTACGACGTGCCGCTGATAAATTTCTTTGCGGTAGTGTAGCACGCGTCCGTTGCAGAATGCTTTGCTGATAATCGCATTGTAGCCATTCTGATAGTTGCTTTGCGATTAATACACCTTGATCAAATCCCCGTTTCCAGCGCCTGTGCCGATGCAGTGGCACACTGAGCAGAATATTGGGTTTATACCATCGTCCATCACGATAGCCTTGTTGCCAGTGCAGCAGAAACAGACGCGCCAGAACTGAGGCGAGTTGTGGCGTGCTGTGATATTTATAGCGGCGAATCAGGCCGCTCAATGGTGGGCGATAATCGGTAATCGCGATCATATGTTCCCATAGCGGGGGTTTCTTGATACAGCGTCCACAAGGCAGTGAAGTTAATTCTGAGGGCAGTGCACAACGAGGGCACATATTTGTCAGACGTTTCAGCTGCTTGCTGCAAAAGCTGCATATTCCGTGATGTGGAAACCAAAGGGGTTGATGGCATAGCCAACAGTACCCAACCATTGTTAGCATAGGCTTCTTCCTTGATGGCAAATAAAGTTGAGAATAACAATGGCTGATCTGTTTTGGCAGACTTCTGCGGGAGATTCGCGTGATCTTGTGTTGCTGCACGGATGGGGGTTGAATGCGGAAGTTTGGCGTTCCATTGAAATGCGATGCGCTCCGCATTTTCGTTTACATCTGGTGGATTTACCGGGCTATGGCCGCAGCCAGAAATACGGTCCGATGAGCCTTGATGAGATGGCGGATGAAGTCTGGCGGTATGCGCCTGAAAATGCGTTGTGGCTGGGTTGGTCGTTAGGTGGGCTGGTTGCCAGCCGGATTGCGCTTGACCATCAGGATAAGGTTGCCGGATTAATTACTGTGGCGTCTTCACCACATTTCAGTGCAGAAGGTGACTGGCCGGGGATTAAACCTGAGGTTTTGAGCGGTTTCGAGCATCAGCTTAGTGAAGATTTCCAGCGCACAGTGGAGCGTTTCCTTGCTTTACAGACATTAGGCACTGACAGCGCCCGTCAGGATGCGCGGTTACTGAAATCCGTTGTATTGGCGCAGCCGATGCCTTCTGTTGAAGTGCTTAATGTTGGTTTGGAGATTTTGCGCACTGAAGATTTAAGGGAACCTTTGGCTGAACTTTCCATACCGTTCCTGCGGATTTACGGTTATCTGGATGGTTTGGTGCCAAGAAAAGTGATCAGTATTCTTGATGAGAAATGGCTGCGTTCAGTGTCAGCGATGATGCGTCATGCCGCCCATGCGCCTTTTATTTCTCATCCTGATGAATTTGTTGAATTATTGATTGATTTTGTCAGAAAAGAATCGTTTTGAGGCTGATAATATAACAGATTCTTATTGGTAATAGTTAGCAAAAACCGCCGTAAACCCTCGTCCAGTG
>NZ_JAJAFX010000039.1:0-51916 GCF_025384845.1 Photorhabdus temperata
ATCCTGCTGCGCCGGAGATAAAAAATGTTAATTAATGTCGGTGATACTTTGCAATATTGTAATCCGATTTCAGACTTCGCATATAAATTCACAATCGGAAACTATTATGAAGTAGTTGAATTCTTCGGCTTGCTGGGAATCACAGATGATGACGGAATTTTTTGCTCACTTGATGAAATTAATACTAATGATGAGGATGAAAATGAATAAATACGAATATATAATAAGTGGCGATAAATATCCAAATGATGCTTATGAATTTGAATCATGGTGGCATGAATACTATAAATCATATATAGCGGAAGATGCCGCAGAGGATTACTATGAATACAATGATGGGAGGGAATCAAACTGGCCCATTGACTTTGAAATTTATATTAATGGAAAAAGTCTAGGTATATTTACTGTTAGTCTTGAATCTGAACCAGTTTTCTCTGCAACTAAAAAAGTGGTGAATAATGAATGATAACGTAATGAAGCTTGTTGATTTAGAAGATATGGACTGGAAAGAAACCCTCATCGAACTATGAACGAACAAGTTCTAGAAAATGGACGACGGGCAATAGCAAGGGAGTGCTTAAGCGAGCTAACAGCTCTCGATAAATACGACGATAAAGCAGCAACAGCTATTCTTGATAAATACACACCAAAGTTCAAATTAATTATGTCTGAGCATCAGATGAGAAAGTCTACGCCAAAAGCCTGGCTTTCTTATTATGTTCGGGATGTTAGAAAAGAAAAATAACACATTATTATATGGAGCTAAGTTATGG
Organism: Photorhabdus temperata; assembly: GCF_025384845.1. Classification (NCBI taxonomy): domain Bacteria; kingdom Pseudomonadati; phylum Pseudomonadota; class Gammaproteobacteria; order Enterobacterales; family Morganellaceae; genus Photorhabdus; species Photorhabdus temperata. The sequence continues at coordinate 774 of NZ_JAJAFX010000039.1, forward strand.
CTATGTCAGGAAAATTAATGAAAGCCAGCGCATGGGGAATTAGGGAATTTGAAAAAGACTCTATCCCGGACAATAGAACTATCAAGCATTGGATAGAAATAGGAAAATTAAAGGGAAAGATTATTGACGGGTCGGTTTGGGTTAGTTCATCTGAAAGATGGGGAGTTGACTCTGTTATTTCATCATGTGTAAATCAATTAATCAGAGATTCGTAAGATGGCAAGCAGACCAAGGAAGAAAGAATTCAGGCATTTACCCGATTATTTATATTTTGATAAAAATAAAGGTCAATATCGTTTCATTTTAACAAATGGTAAAAAGAAAAACATAGGTAGCGATAAGACTGTCGCTATTGCCATAGCAAGGGAATATAACAATATCATGAGGCCGGAATCATCTGTATCCGTCAATTCACTAGTTAAAGAATCAGGTGGAAAATACGGGGAGGCATTACCTTTGTCAAATTATATTGATGACTTATTTTCCCGTATTGTTAAAGATGAAAATCCGTCTGACAACACTCTCGCGGACTGGCGAAATGATATAGAACGAATGAAGGCGTTTTTTACTGATATATCCGCGTCAGAAATATCACTGGAACACGTTAATAATTATATCAAACAGTATCATAACGATGCGTCAGCAAACGTTCAAAATAGGAAGGTCTCTTTCTTAAAAAAAGTATTCAGCTACGCAATGGATGAATCATTAATGCTCGACAATCCAGCAGAGCGTAAGAAAATGAAACGTACTGATAAAAAGAAACGTCGCAGGCTTTCATTTGATGATTTCATGCTTATCCGTAATGCAGCGGAACCTTGGTTAAGAACGGCAATGGATCTGGCATTACAAACGACTCAGGCGCGGCTAGAAGTTTCCCGTATCAGATACAACATCAAATCACCGAAGGAAGGTGTTTGCGGTTGCATGTGGTATTCAGAACCCAAAAACGGCATCCATGGAATGCTCTATATTCACAGACAAAAAGTCCAACATAAAGAAGCATCACATATAGCTATCCCGATTGGCCCAACGATAAAGGCTATCATTGATGCTAGCCGGGACAATATTGCAAGTCCATATGTTGTTCATCGAGTACCGGATCGCTTATCAAATAAAATAAGCCAGGAAGTTAATCACCCAACTCAAATTGCCCCCGATTATCTCAGTCGTACTTTTTCAAAATTAAGAGACAAAGTTGGAGTGGCTGCAAGTCTTCCAGTTGAAGAGCGCCCTACGTTTCATGAAATTAGGGCATTAGCAGCGCACATGTTTAAAATCCAGGGTATAGATCCACAAGCTCGAATGGCTCACAGTGACGCTGAATCTACAAAAATTTATACTCAAAATCATGTTGACTGGGTTGAAGTTCCGCACGCAGAAATAGCCGTCTGATAAGTGGAAAAACCCGACTTAACTTATTGATGTATATAATGCAGATTTTGCGCATTTTGCACTGTTTGCATTCACAGTTAAAATCCTCGCAACCCGCACCGCATAAGGCTTTGAACGTGAATTGGTCGCAGTCATGGGGTGTCGGGGGTCGTAGGTTCAAATCCTATCATGCCGACCAAATTTCCCTAGAAAAACCAACCTGTTAGGGTTGGTTTTTTTATGCTAGGGATTTGGCTCTGGTAAAACTCCGATTTAAAATCTGACATTTGTCGCCATTAACAAACCATCTCCCCTCACCTATAAACATAAGTCTATCTAATTAATTGGCATGAAGCCGGTCTTATTACTTCGGCACTTCCAGCCATGTAACATCAGGAGCCTGTGAAGTATCTACACAGTTTAACATCACTGAGTAGTGCACCATCAATACGACTCGGCATCGGTAACAATATTCAGGCTAATCGCATCCAAAGAGGCTCAATTTTCTTCTCTGCTTATGTTCATTAGTCGATGCTGCTCTGTTTTGACGCCGTAAATGTACATATCAATACCCTATAGCAAACCAAAAAACAGGTGATTGATCGTACGTGTTGGTCGCCTGGTCAACCGTCACCCATGCACCCTCTTGCGTTGAGCCTCCAAAATATGCAGATAGTATTCCTACTACTTTGTTCAGCAACGTAACCGTCGCCAAACCGCCAAAACAACCATTTGAGAAACGAATTGGGAATTGAACCCACTCGCGGCTTTCTCCCAAATTCCCCTTAGTGTATCCCCATTGACAAGTTACACCTGTATCCCCGCACTTCCACCAACCGTTAACACCTTTACTGGATGTATTCTTGTTATCTTTTACATTAATACGATTATCTACTTCCGCTTTAGTATACGCCCCTACATCCACTGCACTCAGACTAATATCTGTACTTAACGCTTTCCCATTCACTTTCCGGATATTAGGTACTCTATTATTAATATCTTCACGCAATAAATTTACTATTTCCTGAGCAAGCTTTTGTGTAACCGCCAATGTGTCGCTATTGCCCACCACATCCGTAAGCTGAACAACACCTTTTTGTGTTAATGAGGCATCGGGAACTTTTGCTGTGGTTTTTTGTTCTAAAGCTCTATTTAATTGTGCGGTGAGTTTAGCTATATCCCCATCATCGAGAACATCCTCACCAGATTGTGTCGAAATGAAATCAGCCAAGACAGATGATATGGTTGATGATTGACGTAATGCCTTATTTAATAAGTGAGTGGGAACATCATTTGGTGGAAACCCAGTCAGTAAATCCTTACTTTCTTCATATAATCTCTGACTCACGACATTAGCATTATTACTAATAGAAAAAGCTTTAAAATCATTTTTCTGACTCATATATATTCCTTAAATTAAATAATATTATTTTATAGACGATTTATCACAATTCAGTGTATTTCAATAAAATAATAATAAAACACCCTTATAACTCAGAAGGCTGATTATTTTTATATAATTCAAAGAGTAAAAGACCTAATATTCTCAACCAAAAAAACACTAAATCCATTTATATTTAACATCTGGAAACTATTTTTCTCTTATTCCTTATATCACTTCCTGAAACTCCCACCGATTAACGCTCCACACTGAATCTTTAGGCATTTTAACCCTAATAGAATTCAGGAATATCATAAGGCTATCCACCTTTGTAAAATAGGTTACTGGTTTTACCTAGTGTATTCACATAATAAGTGCAACATCGTTAATCTGGAAGTAAACATGTTCGTATTCCTTTAACCACTTCATTGTGCTCTGACTTTGAATTTTGAGATCCATTTTTGAATATCTGGTTTTAATAAGTTTTTGAACTAATTCGGTTTGCAGAATTTGCACTGTTTGCATTCACAGTCAAAACTCGCGAAACCCATGTGTAGCAAGGCCTTGAGCCAAATAATACTATTGTCATAGAGTGTCGGATCATAGGTTTAAACCCTATCATACTGACCAAGTTTCCCCAGAAAAACCAACCTGTTAGGGTTGGTTTTTTTATTTGCGGGATTTGTCTCTGGTAAAACTCCGATTTAAAATCTGGCATTTGCCACCATTAACAAACCATCGCCCCTCATCTATAAACATAAAACTATCTAATTAATTAACATAAAGCCGGTTTTATTACTTCGGCACCTCCGATCTCTCAACATCAGGAACCTGTGAAGTATCGGCCCTACTCAGTAATACCCGGTACTTATTCCAGGCTGTTAATCCATCTGGCGGTATCTCAATCGGACAAGAGAAGCCCACACTCATGAGGATCATTATGCTGCTCTCACTATATAGTTAAATGCTATATTGCGGGGGCGATTTTCTGAGGCTACAGGAACAACTCTTGACGTGTCGAACCCAAAGCCGTATGTAGTATCCGGGTTGAGATTACTTACCGATTTGAAACTGCCATCTGTTGCTATTCCAAGAACTTGGCTAGCATAAAAAGCCCCTCTTACTGCCAAATGATAGTTTGGTGCTATCGTGCCAGCAAACGAACCCTGGATATTTCTGATGGCATCTCCCTGAGGAGTTAGAATTCTACGGCCACTATCAATACCTCGACCATCATCCCAACCTCGAATAAATTCGCCTCTTAAATCAGGTAATCTACCATCAGGATAGGCTTCGGCTAATTTCGGAAATTTCAACTTATCAAAGGCCGCACCGTTACATTGCAACCATCCAGCGGGCGGTGTGGCAGTCGGCCAAGGAGCAGGCACACCTACAGGAATGTTAGAGATACTCGAAATTTTCTGCTCTAATGCTCTATTTAATTGCTCAGTGAGTTTAGCTATATCCCCATCATCAAGAATATCCTCTCCAGATTGTGTCGAGATGAAATCAGCCAAGACAGATGATATGGTTGATGATTGACGCAATGCCTTATTTAACATATGAGTGGGAACATCATTTGGGGGAAACCCTGTCAGTAAATCCTTACTTTCTTCATATCTTTCCTGACTCACTACATTGGCATTATTACTAATAGAAAAAGCTTTAAAATCATTCTTGTGACTCATATACCTTCCTTAAATTAAATGATGTTATAATCAATATATTGAATTATTGTAAAAATAATCCTTCTGCAATTCACGCCAATCAAAGTCTAATTCAGAAAAAGAATAATGCAGTGTTCTTATTACTTATAAGGTTAACTGTTTTTGTATAATTGGCAGCAATAAGCAATCCAATATTTTAAAGTCGAAAACATACCCTAAATTTATATTTAATATCTGTAAGCTATTTTCCCCTTAATTTTTACCAACCATTTATGGCTGTTTTTTTATTTCTGGAATTTTATTAAAGCAAAAGCCAATCGGGAGAATTTATTTATTCTCCCTTGATTTAAAGCCTATTGTTACCTACAAACTCAATAAAAAAACCAACTCTTTAACCTTTATCACATCGTTAGGAAATGTACCGCCATTAAAACCCCCAAGCGTACCAGACACATCTTGACCCAACTACCGGTCCAAATTCTTTAGAGTTGCGACTCAAGGTGCCAAGATTTTCCGCAGTGAAGCCTGATAATTGAATATTATTTATTTGCCAAATTGCTGTCATAATTCCACCACCGCTATCTTGCTGGCCAACTATAATAACCTTTTGAGGGAAAGGAATTGGGAAACTAACATTTACATTAGGACTGGTATATCCAGTAATATTAGATATTCCCCACTGAAATATTATCCCAGTATCACCACATTTCCACCAACCATTCTCTGATTTTAAGACTGTATTTTTAGCTCCTCTGCCATTGATTTGGTGGTCTATTTCTGCTTTGGTATATGATCCTATATCCACGGCATTCAAACTGATATCCGAGCTTAACGCCTTCCCATTCACTTTCCGGATATTAGGTACTCTATTATTAATATCTTCACGTAATAAATTTATTATTTCCTGAACAAGCTTTTGTGTAACCGCCAATGTGTCACTATTGCCAATCACATTTGTCAGCTGAACAACGCCTTTTTGGGTTAACGAAGCATCTGGAACCTTTGTTGTGGTTTTTTGTTCTAAAGCTCTATTTAATTGTGCGGTGAGTTTAGTTATATCCCCATCATCCAGAACATCATTACCAGATTGTGTCGCAATGAAATTGGCTACGACAGATGATATGGTTGACGATTGACGCAATACTTTATTTAACAAATGAGTAGGTACGTCATTTGTCGGAAACCCAGTTAGCAAATCCTTACTTTCTTCATATCTTCCCTGACTCGCTACATTAGCATTATTACTAATAGAAAAAGCCTTAAAATCATTCTTGGGACTCATATACCTTCCTTAAATTAAATGATGTTATAATCAATATATTGAATTATTGTAAAAATAATCCCCAATTCACACCAATTAAAGTCTAGTTCAGAAAAAGAATAATGAGGTATCTTTATTACTTATAAGGTTAACTGTTTTTGTATAATTGGTAGCAATAAGTCATTCAGTTTTATCTCAAGTTATAGATGGAATCTTTCGACATTTAAATTATAACATCAGAAAAATAACTGTAAAAATAGCCTGCTTATTCAGGCCATCTTCATTATTTTGGTGGTTACGCCCATTGGATATCAGTTAATAATTTATTATTGTCTTATACTCCCAAATAAATTATAGGTATCATACTGACGTTTAGCGGGCGATTTTCGTTTGCCGTTGGTACAACTTTTGATGCATCAAAAGTGGCATAGGCTGAATATGAATGTTGGCTATTATCTACCGTTCCCGCAGCAACTACATTAGCGTTACTCTTAACACCATGAAATACTCCACTGACTCGAGTAAAAAGCCCATGCCCCCACCACCCCAAATCACCTGTAATATTTCTAATCGTATCTCCCTGTCTCACACCAGGTGTCAACCCAGCACGCATAAATACCCCTCGTCCATCAACAAACAAATTAGGGAGGTTGATTTTATCACCATTCTGCTTAATTCCCCATGCTGCCTTATATGCATCAGATAAATTATTCAATGCCCTACCAACAGTTGAATCAATCGTGTGAACAGCCCCATCCGCAATATACTCTCCTTTAGCCAAATCTGATGCCGGATGTGCAGATAAGTAAATATCACCCGGCCGTTTTACTCCGATATCAATCGCGGAAAGTGTAATATCCTCAGCCAATGTCTTCCCGTTAATTTTCCGAGTATTAGGTACTCTGACATTAATATTTTCACGCAATGAATTTATTATTTCCTGAGCCAGCTTTTGTGTCACCGCCAATGTGTCACTATTACCTACCACATCGGTAAGCTGAACAACACCTTTCTGAGTTAATGAGGCATCTGGAACTTTAGGTGTACTTTTTTGTTCTAAAGCCCTATTTAATTGCTCAGTAAGTTTAGCTATATCACCATTATCCAGAACATCATCACCAGATTGTTCCGCAATAAAATTAGCTACAACAGATGATATGGTTGAAGATTGACGTAATACTTTATTTAACATATGAGTGGGAACATCATTTGGGGGAAACCCAGTCAGCAAATCCTTACTTTCTTCATATCTTTCCTGACTCACTACATTGGCATTATTACTAATAGAAAAAGCTTTAAAATCATTCTTGGAACTCATATAAAATCCTTAAATTAAATAATATTATTTTATAATTAATCCTAGCTCTATTTAAGAACAGTCAATTCCGAGGCACGTAAATTCAAATTCGGTTTTTTGGTTTTTCTCATAGAGAGCGAAGCCTAGAAGTTAAAAAATCAGAATTCATTCTTAACCAGCTACGGATGCCACTGAGGTATAAGCTGCTGGCAAAAACCATCGATTTTACAGTAAAACATTTCTAAATTAACCATGCCTGAATACTTCCACGATCAGAGTATTTGCAAATACTCTGATCGTGCCTTAGGTACTTTCTCAAGTTAATTAAATATTCTTATAACTTATAATGTTAACAATTTTTATATTTCAAGCTCAAGGCTGAATCTCTCAGTATCTTAATTCAACATCCACAAAATCATTGTATAAATAGCCAATCTATTCAGACCATTTTCATTATTTCGGCTGCTCCGGCCACTTAACATCAGGGACTAATGAAATATCAACTCTGTTCAACATCACTCTATATTTCTTCCATGCTAATAAAGCCTCTTTTTCAGCTTCTGTAGCAATATCTAAATCAACAGCATCTTGTAGTGGCGTAACGATATTATTAACTTTAGTTAGTAGTTGAAATTTCTCATATTCTGCTTTCTGTATTAATTCTTCTTTAGTCGCAGCATAAAGTAATATTTTATGACCGTCAAATATCCATTTCTCTTTGGTTTTCTCATCAAATCCTATCGGCGCATCATTCTTATTAATTTCTGCGACGGAAAAGCCAAGTGGCGCCAATTTAGATACATCTGTTGTTATTGCACGAATGAGGCCTGTCGCATCATACATGATTTTTAATGTATCTATTGAAAATTGACTTTGAGATCTATACCAATCATTGCCCTGCTTATCTTGAAGATAAAGCGCAAATTGAATAGCGTTTTCACTGTCAGGTATATATTGTTCAAATGGACCAACATTTATTAAATTCATTATTATTATCCTCGTACGATAGTGAACCATTGACCGTTACTAGAAAACTGCATAGGGCTAGAATAAAGCATCTCGGCAGAATCATCTCCATCTTTGCTATAAATTTCAGCACCAAGACGAACGCCAGTAATATAAAGATTATCCGACTCTGTTTTCGTATACTCTTCAATAGTATTAGCAGAAGGTTTATTTAACGTATTATATTCCTGAGCCCAAGGTGTCCATGGATTATCATGAAACTGGCTACGTGTATATACCCGGCTGCTATTATAGACGTAATAACGTTGAATGACGCCGGCTGCTTTCAATACAATAAGTGAACCCGCGAACGGTTCAGGGTAATTACTGCCATTTTTGGCATGGGCATTAGACTCTTGATAATAAATTCCCGGTGTTTTGTAGCTATCTAAATTCGCACTACCCCCTAAATTAATCGCCTGCCCAGCCAAGATATCCTGAGAGGTAATATTGATATCCGCAGCTAAAGCTTTTCCATTGACTTTACGGATCCCTGTAATATATCGAGCATCAGAGTCTGCTTTGGCATACGCTCCAACATCCTCAGCGGTAGGTTTATTCACCGCATTATATTCTCTAACCCAAGGGGTCCATGGATTATCATGGAATTGGCTACGTGTATATACCCGGCTGCTGTTATAGACGAAATAACGTTGAATGACGCCAGCTGCTTTCAACACGACAAGCGAACCCGCGAACGGCTCAGGGTAATTACTGCCACTTTTGGCATGAGCATTAGACTCTTGATAATAAATCCCCGGTGTTTTGTAGCTATCCAAATTCGCACTACCCCCTAAATTAATCGCCTGGTCAGCCAAGATATCCTGAGAAGTAATATTGATATCCGCAGCTAAAGCCTTGCCATTGACTTTACGGATCCCTGTAATATATCGGGCATCAGAATCTGCTTTGGTATATGCTCCAACATCCTCAGCAGTAGGTTTATTCACTGCATTATATTCTCTAACCCAAGGGGTCCATGGATTATCATGAAATTGGCTACGTGTATATACCCGGCTGCTGTTATAGACGAAATAACGTTGAACAACCCCAGCCGCTTTCAATACAACAAGCGAACCGGCGAACGGTTCAGGGTAATTAATTCCACTTTGGGCACTGGAATTATGTTCTTGATAATAAATTCCCGGTGTTTTGTAACTATCCAAATCCGCATTATTACCTAAATTAATCGCCTGTCCAGCAAAGATATCCTGAGAAGTAATATTGATATCTTCAGCTAATACTTTCCCATTAATTTTTCGGGTATTGTGTACCTTGGCATTAATATTGTCACGTAATGAATTTATTATTTCCTGAATAAGTTTTTGCGTAACAGCTAATGTGTCACTATTGCCTAATACATCGGTAAGCTGAACAACGCCTTTTTGTGTTAATGAGGCATTTGGCGCTTTTGTTGCAATTTCTTTTTCTAAAGCCCTATTTAATTGCTCGGTGAGTTTAGTTATATCACCATTATCTAAAACATCATCGCCAGATTGCGTCGCGATAAAATTAGCTATCATAGATGCGATTATCGATGATTGACGTAATACCTTGTTTAATAGATCAGCAGGAATGTCATTTAGCGTAAATCCAGTCTGCAAGCTCTGGTGTCCTTCATACTTTTCCTGGTTCACTATATTAGCACTATTACCAATAGAAAAAGCCTTAAAATCATTCTTGGCACTCATATATACTCCTTAAATTAAATAGCATTATTCACAACCAATATGTTTAATAATTGTTAAAGCAATCCTTCATAATTTACGGCAGTCATAGTTTAGTTCATAAAAACAATAATAAAATGTTCTTATAACTTAGAAGAATAATTATTTTTGTATAATTAGAAGCAATAAACAGCCAAACAAGTTGTAACTGGAAATATATCTAACCAATTGACATTCAATACATGAAACTATTCCATCGTTTTCATATATCAGACTGAATCTTTCAATATTATAATTACAACAACAATAAAGTATTGTATGAATGGCCTGTTTATTCAGGCCATTTTCATTATTTTAGCTCTTCCGGCCATTCAATATCAGGAGCCTGTTTAATGTCAATCCTATTCAGCATCACTCTATATTTCTTCCATGATAATAAAGCCTCCTTTTCAGCTTCTGTTGCAATACCTAAATCAACAGCATCTTGTAGTGGCGCTATTCTCTCACTGGCTTTCATCATAAGTTTTTGTTTTTTATCTTCAACATAATTCTGCGATTCTTCTTTTGTTGGTGGAGGAATATCTGCCCATTCCGGTAAACCATTTTCACTTGCTCTACGATATTTTCCTTCTGGCGCAGTATTAGCGGCATATTCTCGATAAATATCATCACTGACTTCTATAATATCATCGGGCAATGAACCAGAAGCAATATAATCCAGTTTCAATTCTACAGGGTAGAATGCATTTGTTTCCGCACTATAATAATACATAATTAATATCCTATTGCTAAATATCTAACCGAACAACTCACTAAAGATCCTCTAGCATCTCTGCACGTTAGAATAAATTGACTCGCAGAGACAGCTAAAGCAGCAACACCAAACCCGTAATTATCGAAACTGGAATAGGTTGCAACAATCTGACCACAAGCATTAGGAAATGGAATCGTGAAATTTCTGTAATCATTTCTACTTATTGAAGCATTTTCTTGCCCCCACTGAATAATTATTCCAGTGTCGCCACATTTCCACCATCCATTTACTGCGAGTAGCGCTTTACTGCTATTAAATGCTGTTTTGATTTTTTGTCCCAAAGCTTTATCTAATTGTGTGGTAAGTTTGGCGATATCACCATCATCAAGAACATTATCACCAGATTGTGTCGCAATAAAATTAGTAACTACAGATGATACCGTTGACGACTGACGTAACGCCTTATTTAATACATGAATGGGAATATTCTCTGGTGGAAACCCGGTCTGCAAACTCTGACTTTCTTCATATATTTCTTGACTTATAATATTAGCGTTATTACTAGCAGCAAAAACTTTAAAATCATTTTTTTCACTCATACACATCTCCTTAAATTAAATAACATTATTACATAGAAACAGACTGAACTATTGCAAAGATAATTTCTCACAATTCCCATCAATAATAGTCTAGTTCATAAAAATAATAATGAGTTTTTTATGACCAAAAGGATTAACTATTTTTGTATAACTGACAGTAGTAAATAATCCAACACACTACAATCAAAAATGCTCCAAAACCACGGTAGAAAAGACTTATTTATTCAGGCCATTTTCATCATTCTGGCTGTTCCGGCCATTCAATATCGGGCGCCTGTGAAATATCTACCCGATTCAGTAATACCCTATATTTTTTCAAGACTGTTAACAGCGATTTTTCATCATCACTTGCCATACCCAGATCAATAGCATCTTGTAATGGTGCTATCTGTTTACTTACCCTAAGTAGAAGTTGCTGCTTCTTATTTTCAGCATCGTTAATTCTGGTTTGCTGAATATCACTTTTCCACTTTTCTTCATCATCTGTCGAAATTAACCATTCTCCATCCCAATGATGATATTGCGAAGGTCTTAACTGTTCAGTAAAACCATCGGGAATAATGACTTCTCTATTCTTCTGTGATTGCCCTGATACAATATCGTAAATCGTGACTCCCCTTTTATTCTCAACAAGCTCCCATTGCCCTGATTTTTCACATGGCCAAAATCCATCTTTAAATGGTGGCTGTATTCGTAAAGCATTCACCGGTGGTTCACTGCCCGGATTAGCATCAGCCGATCCAATAAATGGCCGATGTAGCTTAGTATTATCAAAATAATAATTTATCATTGCTTCGTTTCATGCTCCCAAATAAATTATGGGTATCATACTGACATTGAGCGGGCGATTTTCGTTTGCTGTTGGCACTACTCTTGAAGCATCAAAAGTGGCATATGCGAATTTGGCATATGCATCAGGAACATCCTTTTTCATAATACTTGCTTGGGAGGTCGCATTAACACCATAAAATGCTCCGCTGGTACGAGCAATAAACCCATCATGCCACAACCCCACATCGCCTGTCATGTTTCTAATTGCATCGCCTTGTATCACACCAGGATTCAAACCCGCACGCATGAATACCCCTCTCCCATCAACAAACAGATTAGGAAGGTTGATTTTATCGCCAGTCTGCTTAATTCCCCATGCTGCTTTATATGCATCTGATAAATTATTCAATGCACTACCAACAATTGAATCAATCGCATAAACATCACCATTCGCAATATACTCCCCGTTAGCCAAATCTGATGTTGGATGTGCAGATAAATAGATATCACCTGGGCGTTTTGCTCCGACATCAATCGCAGAAATAGTAATATCCTCAGACAATGCCTTTCCGTTGACTTTCCGATTATTAGGTACCCTGCCATTAATATTTCCAAGCAACGAATTGACTATTTCCTTAACAAGCTTTTGCGTCACAGCCAATGTATCGCTATCACCAACCACATTGGTAAGTTGAACAATGCCTTTTTGTATTAATGAAGCATTGGGAACTCCTGTTATGAATTTTTGTTCTAAGGCTTTATTTAATTGTAGAGTAAGTTTAGCTATATTACCGTCATCCAAAACATCCTCACCAGATTGTGACGCAATAAAATCAGCGACAACAGATGATATTGTCGAGGCTTGACGCAATACCTTATTTAACACATGAGTGGTAACAGTATATGGTGGGAATCCAGTCGGCAATTCTGAACTGACTTCATATAATTGCTGACTGACTACATTAGCATTATTACTAATAGAAAAAGCTTTAAAATCATTCTTAGGACTCATATATACTCCTTAAATTAAATAATATTATTTTATAAGCAATATATTTAATTACCAGAAAAAGTCTCCAGTAATTCATGTCAATCATAGTCTAGTTTAAATAAACCATAATGAAACATCTTTATAAATTAAATGATCAACTATTTTTATATGATTAGCAGAAATAAAAAACCCAACACATTGAAATTAAAAACATACCAAAAATAAAGCATATCTATTGTATTCAAATGAAACTTCTAAACGTTATTCATCATTATTATATTTACCAAAGTACATCAATGTATTAGTTCATAATTCACCAACCTAATTATTAATGTTAAGATTTTATATATCTCTAAAAATATTTAGTTTGTTTATCATTTAATACTAATATAACCACGAGATTAGCTTATTATTTTCACAACTCCGGCAAATATCAATATTTAATTTACCAAGGTAAATGCTAAGTTAAATTCCCCAGATAAAAACCAGCATATATATATTCATTATCTCACTGGAAACAACAAAAAGTCTTATCTGCTTAAACACAAAAAACCTTGCCTCGGCTTATACCTCACCGCGTCTGCACCACCGATCAGCATTCTATCTCTGTAAGATGCAGGCTTCCTGCTACTTAAAGTGCCATACAAAATTATTTTAATCATTAAAATAATTTTTAAAAACAACTTGACTCTGAAGTTTTTCTGATTAAAATCACCGACACAATTTAGATTTTCGTGAAAAAAATCACATTTTACCAATAAAGAGAACCTATCATGAAATCTGTCAAATCTTTTATCTCAAGTGTTCACGGCGTTGTTATCTATCTGTCAACACCTCATTTTCTTTAAGTTTTTATCCGATGAGTGAAAAGCCAGTTTCGAACTGGCTTTTATGCTGCGGAGCGGGTCAAAATTCTTGGCCTAATGACCAAGAATGTATAAGACAATAGTTAACTTACATTAATAACTTAATGCATCAAGCAGTCGTTTCTTCAATAATGCAACATCATCCACACTATTCTGAATCAGCAGAGTCAGATTGGCTACATCACTTTCCAGAGTTTCAATTCTCTCTTCCAATTGCTTATTCTTTGCATCCAATAATATTTCAAGCTTTGCCGATTCAGCATGTAATTGCTGACCATTAACTGCGTCAGTACTGTGATTTGAAATATCCCCGGCAGCAACATGCACAATCTTACGTTCATGGCCGGTTTTTCCTACAGAAACAACGTTCGGTTTATTAGCAATTGAATCTGCACCTAATGCAACGCTCCCTTGTTCTGTTGCAGAGGAGTGTTGACCAATCGCCACTGCCTGAGCCGCACTGGCTGTTACCTTTTGCCCTAAAGCGATAGAAGCCAGGCCACTGGATATAGAATCAGCACCAATCGCAATTGGCCAAACCACCTTCACATCACCCTGTTTACCCGCAAGTTGATTTTGCCCAATAGCAATAGCGGCTTCACTGATTGTTTTAGAATTCCGGGGCGAAGCACCAATCGCGATAGAATGTACTGCCGGCGCTTCTGCATGTCCAAGTACAACTGAATCTTTGCCAGTTATTTGATCAGCTACATTGGTATTTTCAATAGACATATTATATCTCTTAATTTATAAGTTAAATAACTATACCCTTCATCTTTCAAGTTGCTGCTTTGTTGGCTGCAACTTGAAATCTATTGGGTAAATGTTCTGTTTGAAACTTAATAATGAGTACAACAGAACGTGATATGGATTACACGAATTTATTCCATATATTAAAATAAAAATTAACGTTAATTTCTTCATCGACAATATTAGATAGAAATTCCAACTTGTAAATAAATTAAAATTATTAGATCGAAAAATATATTTCATGGAATTTATTTAATGTATCATTAAGCTTTGTGGAATATATACCCTTTCAAATTCATTATAATTGATTAGCTGATAAGATATTATTTATATATATTTTCATTACTTTAAAAACAATATTTCCATATAATTAATCTCAGTAAAAATAAATAATGAACGATTATTCACCCTCTATTATTTAGAGAAGAAAAATTAACATCCTATAAATGATAGGGAAAATTTAATTCCCCTTGAGAACATGTTTTACAGCACGCATTTCACTGACCGTATCGGCCAATTCAATCAATGCAGGATGGCAATCTCGTCCGGTAATGATGACGGTCTGATCGATTGGCCGCTCGTTTAGCGCCTTGATAATTTCATCAAGCAACAAATAACCATTATTTATTATATAAGCCAATTCACTCAGTACTACCAATGATAAAGCAGGATCACGCATCATTCGCAGCGCATGTTGCCAAGCACCCGTACAAGCAGCTATTTCCTTGGCATGATTTCGCATTTCACCGGTAAATTCTATCGGCATGAGTTGACACTCTAATCCATGTTGTTCCAGCAAAGCACCCTCACTGGCTGACCATCTTCCTTTCACAAACTGGATAACCCCAGCCTTTAATCCATGCCCCAACGCCCGCGTAACGGTTCCCATAGCGGCAGCTGTTTTCCCTTGACCATTGCCGGTATAGATGATTACGATCCCCCGCTTCTCCTGAGCCGCTGCAACTTGTGCCATGAATCTCTCTTTTTGCCGCTGTTTCCTCTGTTTATACCGCTCCTCACTCATGTTTATCACTCCAGTAATGTTGGTCAGTCAAAGAGCAATTATCTGTTTTGCTTGTATCTGCTTGAGATAACTCAGAGAACAGTGTTTCTGTTACACGCTCAACTTGTTGATAATCTTGGCTGATCAACGATTGCGTCAACGGCTCACTGGTAAAAAACTGTTCCCAAAAGCGACGGCGGGTCGCCAGATGATGAAAATGCCGTTTTACCCGCTGGCGAAGTGTCCCGCCGTAAGCAGCCAGACGGCCAAGATGCATCGGTAACAGCCGTTCCAGTTTTTCACGCAATAACCTGACCAATACCGGTGCATTCCCCCCGGAAGAGATAGCAATCACCAGCGGCGAGCGATCAATGACCGACGGTGTAATAAAACTTGCCTGTTGTGGTTCATCCACCACATTACAGAAAATACGGCGCTCCGTCGCACAATCACTGACATAACCATTAACTGCTGCATCATTGGTCGCAGCAATCACCAACCAACAGAGATCAAGCCAATGAGGCTCAAACTCACCACGAATCAGTGTCACTTGACCCGCATCTTCCCAAATCTGGAATGGCGCAGTGAATTCCGGTGCATTAACCAGTAGACGCGCACCGGCATCCAATAATAGACGCGCTTTGCGTTCGGCCACCTTACCTCCCCCAACCAACAGGCAAGTTTTATCCCGAATCTGACAAAACATCGGCAAATAATCCAGCATGATCCCCTCTCCTCTGCTAACGCACGCCACCCGGTATCATAGTCAGCAAATGCTGACGCGGATAAAAACGGGTGATACCCCGTTGTTTTAGCCACCAACATAGGTACTCAACATCATGATGATGACGATCACACAACAACCCTACAACACTGCCGCTATGAGCAACATTCAACCCGTAGATCCCACTGCGCTCTACCAGTTCCAGCAAGCTGTCAAATGCCGGTTTTACCAACAGTTTTTGACTCGCCTGCGCACTGAGCGTCGTGGCTTCCCCCAACCGCCAACAATCCTGTGTGGCAACCGCCTGACAAAATAGTCGCCAGGAGCGCTCCAATATTGAGGCGCTTTCCAGCAATGTCTGATGTCGCTCCAAATGATGATAATCAGCCGTAATCAACGTTTCCGGGCTTTCCAATAGCAAAATGTCTATAGGCGGCTGCCAGTCACATGCAATTTGAGTCGCGCCCGTTTGATGATCGAACAAGGTAAGATGACTGAACAGCGTACTATCCGTAGGTTCCATCTGTACGCAAAACCGGGCAAGTGTTGTTTCATCCAGCGTTTTTCCCAAATAACGCGCCGTCGCCAGCGCCGTAGCGGCAATATCTGCGGTACTGCTTGCCAGCCCTTTTGCCACCGGAATCGTGGAAGTTAAAGAGATGTGTAAACCTCGCGCCATATCCACCGACAGGCCGAAGTACGCCAGTACAGTTTTCATCATTTGCCGCATACGGGGACGTTCATGTTTCCCCGGTACGCCATCAGTAACAGAAACCTCACTAAACCAGTTCACCGGACAGGAGATCAACTTCTCACCACCGAGAATCCATCCTTGAATAAGTTCACCGCACGATGCAGGACAGCGGGCTTCAGCCATAACCCAATACCTGACGCAACGCCAATACCAACCGATGATTATCATGCTTGCCCTTTATGGCAACCCGGTAATGGGCAGCACTCAAGCCTGGATAGTTAGCGCAATGGCGGATAAGTATCCGGTGTTTCAGCAACGCTTGCTGGAGATCAATTTCCGGGTGCAGGCAACGCAAGAAAATATAATTGGCCGCGGGAGGCCAGACACATAATCCCGGCAACGCAGCTAATGCCTGATAGAGCCAACGTTGCTGCTGTGCCAGCCAACGGTGTGTTGCCTGAATGTAAGCCTTATCATTGAGAATGATTTCACCGGCCAATGCCGCAAAAGCATTAATGGTCCACGGCTCCCGCCAGCATTTCATCTCCCGAATACCTATTACATCACCGCTGACCAGATAGCCAAGACGTAATCCCGGAATAGCAAAAAACTTCGTTAATGAACGCAAAATATAGAGGTGAGGATAATGGGCTATGTTGGGAATAAGTCCGGCAGCATCCGGGAGAAAATCAATAAACGCTTCATCGACAATCAGCGCGATATTATGTTGGTGACAACGTTCAAGCACCGCCTGTAACAGTTCAGCATCCGGCATCAGGCCGGTTGGGTTATTCGGTGTGGCAAGAAACAGACAATCAGGACGACAATGATCCAATGTCGCCAGCAAACGCTCATCAAGCTGATAACCCTCGGTTTCACTCATCACATAATCATCAATCTGGCAACCAACCCGCAGTAAAGCGCGCCGATATTCAGCGAATCCTGGAATCAATAGCATAGCGCGGCGCGGCTTAAGATAATTCACTACCGCATAAATCAGTTCAGTGGCACCGTTACCCGCTATCAGGTTTTCGACGGTGCAATGATGAACATGCGCCAGTGCTGCATGTAACCGGCGATATTCGGTATCAGGGTAACATTCTGCACGTTGCAACTGGTCGATAATGGCCGCTTTCAGGGATACCGGCATCCCCAGCGGGTTAATATTAGCGCTGAAATCCGTGAGTTCCTCTGCTGTAACACCGATTTTCTGCGCCATTTCCAGCACATTGCCGCCATGTTCGCTCATCAAATGTCAAATCCAGATGTTGAATAGAGAATCAAAGTGCCATCAGTGATGAAACGGATGCCAGCAACAAACGCTCCCGGCGACAAGCCAATGTTTCCCGCAGACGCACCACATCACCAATAACAATCAATGCCGGCGCAGTCAATCCCTGAGCGGCCACTTGCTGTGCCAGCGTTAACAAAGTTGCACTGGCTACTTGCTGTTGCTGGTGACTGGCATGCATCACCACCGCCGCTGGGGTTGTCGGTGCTTTACCGCCTGCGATCAATTGCTCACAAATGCTCGCCAGTTGCGTCATTCCCATCAGGATCACCAGCGTGCCCTCCAGCTTTGCCAGTGTCGCCCAATCCTGCGGCTCATTTCCCTGACGCAAATGGCCGGTAATAACATGAAAACCTGAAGCATAATCACGATGAGTCACAGGGATCCCAGCACAAGCCAGGCCACCAATTGATGAGCTGATACCCGGTACAACTTCAAAAGGGATCTTCGCCAGCGCCAACGCTTCGGCCTCTTCGCCACCACGCCCAAACACGTAAGGATCGCCCCCTTTCAAGCGGACAACATTTAACCCCTGTTGTGCGCACTCGACCAGGATCTGATTGATTTGCCGTTGCGGCACTGGGTGGTAATTCGGCGTTTTGCCGACGTTGATCATTTTGCAGCGATCGGGTGCTTCAGATAATAGATCCGGGCTGACTAACCGATCATATACCAGCGCATCAGCCTGACGAATACAATGTAATCCTCTGACAGTAATCAGTGCCGCATCACCAGGACCGGCGCCTACCAACCAAACTTTTCCGCTATTCATCATTTTTCTCACCCTGTAACGAAAGTCTGTTAGAAGATATATTACCCATAGCTGGTAACACGATATGGTGTGAGATCAATAATTCTTCACTTTTCCTGATGTATTGATGATGACAACGTGTCCCTACACCATTTTTATTATAACCCCTGACGTTTTTGTGATTACCGTTGACTTTCCGACCAAATTGCCGACATTTAATACTGATTTATAGAAAAAAATGCCAACATACGCCTTATTACAGACAAGGGGCGTAGCTATGGAGGTCAAGGAATTATTCAGTGTCGGTATTGATATCGGTACCACCACCACACAAGTGATCTTTTCGCGTCTGTCGCTGGTGAACCGGGCAGCAGTATCACAAGTGCCACGTTATGAGTTTGTCCGACGCGAGATTATCTGGCAAAGCCCGGTGTTATTTACTCCCGTGGATTTCGCCGGGCAACTGCGTGAAGAAGAACTGCTCAATTTAATTCAGGCGCAATATCAGGCAGCCGGCATCGATCCGGAGAACATCGATTCCGGGGCGGTGATCATTACTGGTGAAACCGCTAAAACCAGTAACGCACGTCCTGCGGTCATGGCACTGGCCCAGAAACTGGGGGATTTTGTTGTAGCAACGGCGGGGCCACATCTGGAATCAGTGATTGCTGGCTTTGGTTCCGGCGCTCAGGCACTGTCACAACAGAAGATGGCCAGAGTGCTCAACATTGACATTGGCGGCGGCACAGCAAACTACGCGCTGTTCGATGCCGGACGACTTATCGCCTCCGCTTGCCTGAATGTCGGCGGTCGCTTATTGGAGACCGATCCTCAAGGAAAAGTCTTACGGGCACATCCGCCCGGAGCGCTCATCATTCATTCTCTGTTTGGTGAAAACACCGATGTTCAACATCTGACAACCACACAAATACAACAGATCGCCGCCCGAATGTCACAGTTGCTATGGGAAGTCGCCGTCGGACATCTCACCCCACTGGCACAGCAATTGCTGATGACTGAGCCACTGCCAAACTGTGATGAACTCTATGCTGTCACCCTCTCCGGCGGTGTAGGTGAATGTTATCGTCAAGCGTCAGACAGCGATCTATTCCGTTTTCACGATCTGGGGCCACTACTGGCGAACGCTATTCATCGTGATCATGATTTCATCAAGCTGCCGCTGCAAGTACCAAAACAAACCGTCCGCGCCACCGTAATCGGTGCCGGCGCTCATACATTATCGCTATCCGGTAGCACTATCTGGCTTGATACACTGTCGCTGCCACTGTGCAACATCCCTGTGGTTCATCCTGGAACAGAGGTCACTGAATCACTGACAGAAGCCTGGCGGCAAGCACTGACACAAATGGACCTTGACCCACAACAAGATCTGTATGCCCTGGCTCTGCCCGATGCCCTGCCAGTCAATTATGCCGCAGTACAAACATGCATCACCGCTTTACAGGATTTTACCGAACGTTATCCCTCTTCCCATCCGCTGCTGATAGTTGCCGGTCAAGACTTTGGTAAAGCACTGGGTATGCTGCTGCATCCTCTGATGGAAGAACGGCCACTGGCGGTAATCGACGAAGTGATTACCCACACCGGAGATTATATCGATATTGGGATTCCATTATTTGGTGGCACCGTCGTTCCCGTCACCATCAAATCACTGGCTTTTCCTTCCTGAGAGAGCGTAAACATGAAATTAAAAACACAGCTTTTTGGTAAAACGTATCAGTTTAAGGATGTCAAACAGGTGCTGGCAATGGCTAACGAACTGCGTTCAGGGGATATATTAGCCGGGGTAGCTGCCGAAAGTTCTCAACAACGTGTAGCGGCTAAACATGTCCTGTCGGAAATGACGATAGCGGATATCCGTATGAATCCGGTTATTCCCTATGAAGAAGATTGCGTTACCCGCATTATTCAGGATGACATTAACGAAATTGCCTACACTCGCATAAAAAACTGGCGTATTGGCGAACTGCGTGAATATATATTGAGCGATGACACCAGCGTGGATGATATTGCCTTTCTTCGCAAAGGGATAAGTTCCGAAGTGGTCGCGGCTGTGGCAAAAATCAGCTCCAACGCCGACTTGATTTATGGCGCGAAAAAAATGCCGGTGATCAAAAAAGCCAATACCACCATCGGCACACCGGGAACGTTCAGCGCCCGCCTTCAACCCAACGATACCCGCGACGAAGTACAAAGCATTCTGGCCCAGATTTACGAAGGACTGGCGTTTGGCGTTGGCGATGCAGTTATCGGCGTTAACCCGGTAACGGACGATGTGGAAAACCTGACTCGCGTGTTGGACACCATCTATGAGGTAATCGACAAATTCGCCATCCCAACACAGGGCTGTGTCTTAGCCCATGTCACCACCCAAATAGAAGCTATTAAGCGTGGGGCGCCGGGCGGTTTAATTTTCCAAAGTATCTGTGGCAGCGAAAAAGGGCTGAAAGAGTTTGGGGTAGAGCTAGCGATGTTGGATGAAGCACAAGCTGTCGGCGCGGAATATTGCCGTCTTGCCGGCAGTAACTGCCTGTATCTTGAAACCGGCCAAGGTTCTGCCCTCTCCGCTGGCGCTCACTTTGGTGCCGATCAGGTGACAATGGAAGCACGGAACTACGGTCTGGCGCGCCATTATGACCCATTCCTGGTTAACACCGTCGTCGGCTTCATCGGGCCGGAATACCTCTACAATGATCGCCAAATCATCCGCGCCGG
This sequence comes from Photorhabdus temperata, assembly GCF_025384845.1. Taxonomy (NCBI): domain Bacteria; kingdom Pseudomonadati; phylum Pseudomonadota; class Gammaproteobacteria; order Enterobacterales; family Morganellaceae; genus Photorhabdus; species Photorhabdus temperata. The sequence continues at coordinate 22,356 of NZ_JAJAFX010000039.1, forward strand.
ACTGGAAGATCACTTTATGGGAAAACTCAGCGGTGTCTCAATGGGATGTGACTGCTGCTATACCAATCATGCAGATTCCGATCAGAACCAGAATGAAAACCTGATGATCCTGCTGGCAACCGCAGGGTGTAACTTCATCATGGGCATGCCGCTCGGTGATGACATTATGCTCAATTACCAAACATCTGCTTTCCACGATACCGCTACCATCCGTCACCTGCTCAATTTGCGTCCATCACCAGAGTTTGAACACTGGCTGGAAAACATGGGAATCATGGCAAACGGGCGCTTAACATCACGCGCAGGTGATGCGTCGTTCTTTTTCTGATGTTTTGTTGAGATAAATCATATGAACCAAAAACAAATTGAAGAAAATGTAAGCAATGTAGTATCTGGTCAGGAATCACCTGCATCTCCTGAAATCATTGACGAAGCGGAAAACTGTACGCTGGACTTAGGCTCGCTGGAAGCCAAGCTGTGGATTGGTGTACAAAATCCGAACCGTATGGAAGTCCTACAGGAATTACGCCGCAGTACCGTATCAAGAGTATGTACCGGTCGCAGCGGCCCACGTCCACGCACCCAGGCACTACTGCGTTTTCTGGCTGACCACTCCCGTTCCAAGGATACGGTGCTGAAAGAAGTTCCTGTCGAATGGATAGAAAAACAAGGGTTGCTGGAAGTGCAATCTCAAATCAGCGACAAAAACCTCTATCTGACTCGCCCTGATCTTGGCAGAAAACTCAGCGCCAATGCTGTAGAAACTCTGCTGACACAGTGTAAAACTGATCCTGACGTACAGGTTGTTGTCTCCGATGGTCTCTCTACTGATGCTATTATTTCCAACTATGAAGATATTTTGCCACCTCTGCTGAAAGGACTGGAACAAGCAGGATTGTGCATTGGCACGCCGTTCTTTGTGCGCTATGGCCGCGTTAAAATTGAAGATCAGATTGGCGAATTGCTGAAAGCTAAAGTGGTTATCTTGCTCATCGGGGAACGTCCGGGATTGGGGCAATCGGAAAGCCTCTCCTGCTATGCGGTCTACAAACCGACCGTAGAAAAAACCGTTGAGGCGGACCGCACTTGTATCTCCAACATTCACCGGGGCGGAACACCGCCAATCGAAGCCGCCGCAATTATTGTCGATTTAGCTAAAAATATGCTGGCACAACAAGCCTCCGGCATTGCTCTTAGTCGTTGATAGAAACTGATTATTCCAGCATCATAAACAGGTACTTAAAAAATAATGAATTGAAATAGAGAGAATCCAGATGAGTCTCCTTTGCCTTGCAAGACCTTGTGAAAACATAACAAGAATGTTACGTCAGCTTCATTAAAAAGACGTAAAAAACACCATCCAAAAAGAGAACCATTGCAGAAGCCAGATTAAAGGAGATCAAAAAGAATGACTGGTAAACGTATCCCTCCAACCATAACACACGATGAAATGGTTGCTAACTGGATGAAAGATCCAAAATTCAAAGCTGAATACGACAAACTGGAAGAAGAATATACATTACTTGATGAACTATTAGCTGCACGCAAAGAAAAAACTTTCTTTATTTGAAAATTTATTAGGCATAATAAATAAAGGAATAAATATGTTCTGATAAATCAGAAATATTTACAAGATCGATAATAAATCATGAGTTCAAATTCAGAAGGCGACTGTTACCGTCTCTTAAGGAAATAGTCGCCCCAGCATTCCGAAAATTATTTCATAAGATTATTGAAATATCTCAACGACTCCAAGCAGGGAAAACTCTCATAGCTATGAGAACCGTACCTGCAAATATGAATGGAAAAGTGACAAGCGGCCAAGCTGTATCACCGCCCATGCCTACGACAGCTGCTGTGCCGAAAAGAGAAACAATAACGCTTTGACCACAGAAGTAGATAGCCACGGCCGAGCCTGCCCGGTCATTAAAATCAGCGAGTGCACCGTTGGCTGTGACAGATGCAATGAAGATCATCCCGACAGCCATCACCCACATCGGCAATACAAACGTAGCAAAGGATGGTTCACCTATCGTCCATGTTACAGCTAAGATTGCAGCACCAAAGACCAGCAGCGCCATGCCACGCCATACGCTACCAGCGATGCCCCACTTGCCGACAAATCGCTTTGCAAAACCTGTTGTCACTATCATGACAAGTGCAACAGTCGAGAAAGCAAAACTAAACTGTAATTCAGAATAGCCAGCTTTTCCGATCAACACTCTTGGTGCAGTGGAGAAAAATACGAAAAATGTCCCCATCGCGGTTCCAAAGGCGAATGTGTAAAGCCAGAACTTACCGCTTACCAAAATAGGAATGACTGACAAACCTCCGGAAACATCCGACATACGAGTTTCATGCCAACGAAATGCTGCGTGTAGTAACGGCAGAACCGCCACCAGAGCCAAGAACCAGAAGATCGCTCGCCAGCCGAACCCATCCGCCAAAAAAGCGCCTAATATCGGTGCCAGAGCAGGCACGCAGGCTAGCATTGAACTAAACAGGCTGTAGATTACAGCGCTCTCTGGACGGTCAGAGTATACATCACGTACCGTTGCAAAAGTCGTGACGAGCGCTGCTGACGCGCCGAGGGCTTGGATAAGTCGGAAGGCAACGAAGACAGAAGGAGAAGTTGATGTCGCGATCCCTACTGAGGCAATAACGAAGAAAGTGGCACCACCGAGCAAAACAGGACGTCGGCCGATGCGGTCAGAAAGTGGTCCAAAGAGCACCTGCCCCAATCCCAGGGCCAATAGATAAAGGCTTAAGGTGAGCTGGATAACTGACGGACTCGTATTGAATACGTCGGGCATAGCTGGCACCACGGGAAGGTAAATATCCATGGCCAGAGAAGCAAGTAAATCAAAAGGCGCCATCAGCAAAAGTGCTATCGGCATGGTGTATCGCCAAATTGAGTGCTTGTCAGACATAGTAAAGTTTCCGTTAAAATATATGAATTGCACGAATTTGAAATACATTACGGATTTATGCATATAACCTCAAGAAACTTTTAAAATTCTATTTATAATTAAGTAAAAACACATATGGTTTTATTAATGAAAATATGACAAGGAAAAATTAAACAGAATTATTTACAGGGTCAAAACTGTTAATTATCTACATTCGTTTTAAAATTAAAAATAGACTTCAATCATCCTGTTAGTTAGATACATATATAACAGGTGATTTAACCTGTAAAATTTAACTTAACACTTTTCAAAAGCAGTTAAATATTGAAATTTATCAGTGCAGTAAAAGATATCGTTAACGAATTCATCGTTTATAAGTCATTATTCAACATTATAATAAGCAACCACCGAAATTAGATACCGTTTTTTCCGCGTTATCCTATTCTAATAACATTTCACTTAAGGGACAAATCCCTTTTACATAATTAAGAATAAAATCACCCCATATAACGGCATTACGTAAACTTTAATTCCATAGAGGAGAAAAATTTTATGTGATTTTATTGAAAATTCATTCATTTTTTATTGGTTTTAGTTTATCGGCAAAACGGTTAGCATAATTCGAAAATTTACAAGCACAACAAACCTGCGAAAAACAGGTCTAAAGAAAGCATTTATTAAGTATAACAAAACAATAGTTATGTTATAATAAGTCATTATATCAGCTAAATATTATATACCCGCTTAACTTGAAGATGCAGGATTCAGACGGGTACGGCTTCCCGTTGTTTTCACCGCGGTTTTCTGGCCTTTGCGCATACAGCCATAAGCGAGTTTCGTCCCCTGCATGGGATGGAGGTGCTCAAGTTCGGCTTTTTGTTCATCGGTAATGAATATTTTCATGACTGATACCATGAATCCTCATTTTGGGGAAAATCAAGCAGTTTCAATGAGCACGGGTATAGGTTAAATAAATGGATTTGGAAAAATTAAGAAAATTAACCCTCAGTAGCGGATTCACATTTAAAGAGCTTCTTATGATGCAAAGGACCTTTAAAAATCTTGATGATGATGAAAGAAGATATGTAATAAAGTATTATACAAAAAACGATAATATTTACAATGTCATAATAGTGCTTGCTGAAGATGCCGGCGATCCAGTGTTATTTTTTACTCTCATGTATGCAGGCTGCATAATAATGGAGATTTTCCTCTATGACGAGAATTCAATATCCTATTTATCATTAGTATCGATTCTTTATATCATTTCAACAATAATATGCATATGCTATAAATCTTTTTATCATCGCTATCGTTATAATCTTTTCACATGCATAAAATTAGTCATTTTCTATATTCGTTTCAGAATAAAAGAACATTTAAAGCAGCTATAAAAAATTAAATATGTTACGACAAGCCATTTATATAGTTATAAAAACGAGTTTAAAAAAATGAATTTAGCTGACTTAAGAAAGTTAATATTAAATAGTGGATTCACCTTAAAAGAATTGCTTAAGATAAAGAGAAATTTTCTGATTCTTCATAAAGACGACCCCTACATTTATGATAAATATAAAAGTAAAACAGATTGTTTTTGTCATTATCTGTTACTTATAGGTGAAGAAATCGCCATACCATTAATATATTCAACACTAATTAACTTATTTATAATATCAGGAATGTTTTTCAGTGGGCAAGCATATGGAATTCCATTGATGACTTTTGTTTACTTATCAATAACAACATCAGCTTTATTTTATTTCAGCTACTCTGTTAATTGTAATTTCATAATAGGATTAAAATTAGCAATATTCTATATTCGTTTTAAAATAAAAAAATTTAATCCTTGAGTTTATTAATAAAACATGATAGAAATAACCGATTATAAAACTAAATAAAATCGGATCTAAATAAATGAACTTAACTGACTTAAGAAAGTTAATATTAAATAGTGGATTCACCTTAAAAGAATTGCTTAAGATAAAGAGAAATTTTCTAATTCTTCATAAAGACAACCCCTACATTTATGATAAATATAAAAGTAAAACAGATTGTTTTTGTCATTATCTATTGTTTAGAGGCGAAGAAGTAGCCATGCCAATAATATATTCAACACTTATTTGTTCATTCATAATGTTAGGAATGTTTTTCAGTGGAAAAGCATATGGAATTCCATTAATGTTTTTTGTTTACTTATTAACAACAACATCTTTTTTATTTTTATTCGGTCATTCTATTAATTTCATAACAGAATTAAAATTATCAATACTTTACTTCCGTTTTAAAATAAAAACTAAACTTCAATCATCATGAAGTTTATATATGTCGTCTATCAAAAGTTTAAATTTATATCCACTACTTGATACTTGAATAGTTAGCATAGGCTTTGATGTTAATTTCCAAGTTCTGATAAAATCTTCGTTAATATACCTAAATAATTTTCCCGTACCCGGCTTAACAGTATAGCCCCCTGATATATTATTCTGAGATTTAATAGGCTTAAGCCTAAGCATCCCATACGTTCCATATGCACTTGCTACTAAATCAACTGAACTATAAGCAACATCAGCTACATCATAATCATAACCTAAAACATGAGAGATATGCCGATATCCTTCCCTAACCCAACCTATATCTTGACTTTCATAGAAAATAGGGCTAACAGACTCATAAGTATTATTAACGCCATGGGCGAACAAAACAGCCCCAATTGACTGAACCGTTTTAGATTTTACAAGTCTCCCTGACTTAATTACAGCAACACCAGCAGCTGACTGAACAATACCAGCAACAACACCACCCCCTATTTTTGCATATTTAACCACTCCCTGATCCTCAAATATATCGGTTATAATATATTTGGTATAATCCTTACGCCTTAAAACTTGATATTCTTTTTCAGTATTTTCATATTCATCTTTTACTTCATAAACTAATCTCTTTTTTTCACTTATATCAAATGTATTTTTAAACTCACGTGTTTTTATATTAACAAAGTCATCAATTTCTTTTAAATATGACATTCTCAATTGGCTATCTTCTATAAAAAAACTGGCAGCCAAATGTGCTTTACGCTTCAATGACGAAGCGTAATTATTTAAGTCATAAGAAAGATGAGATATCCCTTTCATAAAAGCCTCAATAAACGTTGTCTTCCCATATGCTATATGCACTTGTGCCAGACATAACATGTTCCCACGTGATTGACTGGTACATCAAAGATAAACTTTCCTGTGGCTGACACTCATTATGCGTAGATGAATTTGGATAAAACCCATTCAATCCACATAGATATGCGCCGGTGAGTTTTATCTTATAATAGAGTTCTAAACCACCTTTTGTTGATGTTCTGTAAAAATAAAAAATACATTGAAGTGATTCTTTATTGGTTATAGCTAAACCCAAAAGAGGAGAAGATTTATCGATTGGCTTTCTTATCTCAACCGGCTGATGGTTGACATGTTGACCTCGGGTTATATTCGATGTCAATTCATAAACGAATATATGGTCTTCATGACCAAGCTGACATGTGTTGCCAATAGAATCAACTGTTGAACATCCTTGTGATATTAATCCTTGTTTATCACCCTTAACTTCCAAATAGATTATATTCGCCATAAAGAACCATCAGTTAGTCAATTTTCAAAAACATGAATATATATTAAATTAATAAGAATTATAATTAGTTATAAATTTCATTCCAAAAAATGTGATATATTTCATGACAAAACAGATTCAATTAATACTTTTGTGTTAGTAATCGAATTTAATTCTTTTACTCATCCAAGCAACCTCAGAATAGATGAAAGATATTAATAATCAAATTGTACAAGATATATTTACCTAAAATACTTAAAGTTTTTGTCCAAGGGTAGTTATAGCAGAGCAGAAAGCCCCTAAAACAGATAAATTATCCTTTTCTGTTTCAAGCATGAAAATAACAAATATAAATGTTGACCAAGGTAATCAAAAATGATTACCATAACTCTATGTTCAACAAAAAGGAGGGATGGTGAAAAATATGCGATATCCAGTAAACCTAAAGTCAGCCGATGAGGGCGGCTTTGTTGTATCGTTTCCCGATATACCAGAAGCCCTTACACAAGGTGATACACGCGAAGAAGCGCTAGAAATGGCGCTTGATGCACTTATTACCGCTTTTGAATTTTATTTTGAAGATAATGAGAAAGTGCCTTTACCTGGTTCAATAACAGGTGATTTTGTCGATGTACCGATAAGTGTTGCGGCAAAAATTATGATGTTGAATACGTTTGTTGATTCCGGCTTAACTCAGGTGGAGCTGGCCAAGCGTATTACGGTTAAAAAACAGGAAGTACAACGTATTTTTAATTTACGGCATTCAACAAAAATCGACACTGTTCAGCGTGCTATCGGGGCAATGGGTAAAAATCTTGAGGTATCCGTGACTTCACACTGATAGGTAACGGAGGCAACAACATAAAGCTTTATTCAGTCTCTTATTGGTGTGACCCACGCCAATAAGAGACCAGAGATCAGCACTCAGTAAAATGCTGGCATAATGCAGGGTGTTTTCTAATCCCTTCCGTCAAAAACCTTAATTTATATTTAGCATTGGAAACCATGAGGACATCACGTAATCACAATGAAGCAGTAATTGAAATGATCCGTAAGGACCCTGAGTTTGCTGAGATATACCTTCACACTGCTTTTAAAGAACTTGATGAAGAGGGTGGCAACGCTTTTTCTCTCATTCTTTTACGACGGCAGCACAATATTGCTATCGGCCAATAGCCCCATATTGTTATACGTAGCGCAAGCCGCATCCACCAGATGCATAGCCAGCGCCGCGCCGCTGCCCTCTCCCAGACGCATGTCCAGATGCAGATAAGGTTCCAGTTGCAGATGTTGCAATGCAATAATTGAGCCTTTCTCAGCCGATAAATGTGATGGGATAAGGTAATGGCGCACATCGGGAGCGATACGGCAGGCTGCCAACGCCGCAGCGTAAGAGGGAAAACCATCCAGAATGACCGGCAGTCCGGCAGAAGCCGCGCCAAGCATCACGCCCGCCATCCCCACCAAATCATAACCACCGACCTTCGCCAACACATCAATGCCGTCACTGGCATCAGGCCGATTGATTTCAATCGCCTGCCGCACAATCGCCACTTTATGATGCAAACGATCACTGGGAAAGTTGGCACCAATGCCTACGATCTGTTGTGGATCGCTGTCCGTAAAAACGCTGACCGCCGCCGCCGCCGGTGTGGTATTCGCCATGCCCAATTCACCCACGCCAAACAGTTTCACGCCATCTGCGGCTTGTTCCAACGTCAAGCATACGCTTGCCAGCAACAGCTCTTCGGCTTGCTGACGGCTCATTGCCGGTCCGCAAGCAATATTGCCACTGCCACGCCCTGCCCTCATGTCCACCAATCCCGGCAGCGGATCACTGTCAATTCCCACGTCCACAACTTTAACCTCTGCGCCCGCATTCACTGCCAGCACACAAACCCCCGTGCTCCCTTTCACCATATTCTGGGCGTGAATAGCCGTTGCCGATTTAGGGGATATCGTCACGCCTTCGTCATAAACCCCATGATCAGCCACCATCACAATGATTTGTTTACGATCAATATGATGGCCCGATAATCCCCGCATTCCGGCAAGTTGAATTGCCAGATGTTCCAAACGCCCAAGACTGCCCGTTGGTTTAAGCAATCCATCCAATCGGGTAGCAGTACGCGCCATAGCCACGCTATCCAGCGGCACAATCGCACTAATGATCGATGAAAATGAGATTGATGAAGATGATTGCATAGCGTTATTCCCGCGTCTCAGGTTGCCAGCAAGCCCGGCTATTAAATGTACGCAACGTAGTAAATCCATGATGGATTTCTACTACGCTGTATGCACCCTGTTCAAAATGAAAATGCCACATGGCAGAAGGCGGCATAGCCAGCAAACGCGCCAATAACAGGCCAAGTACCCCCTGATGAGCCACCAGCAATAAATTATCCTGATTTTCCTGTTTCAGCAGTTGCTGCGCCACGTTTTCTATACGTGCAGCAAATGCAGGAAAGGTTTCACCACCGGTAGGAGAGGCTTGTTGCCAGTAGGCTAACCAGGCAGCCCAAGCTTCAGCGTCTTCATATTGCAAATCGTGATGGTGACGCATTTCCCATGCGCCGAAATGCATTTCATTGAGTTGCGCATTAATGCCGGCTGATAACCGACGATCCGCCAGAATAATTTCCGCAGTATGACGCGCCCGCTGTAACATGCTGCTTATCGCTTGCGAAAATGTCACTGCCGATAGATAGCGGGCAACCTGCCGAGCCTGGTTTATTCCCGTTTCGGTCAGTTCCACATCGGTCATACCACAGAAAACGCCGCTCAAATTCGCTTCCGTCTGACCATGTCTAACCAAAAATAGTCGCATCAACGTGACTCACAGTAGCGCCAGTAAAAACACCAGTTCCCCAATTTCCACAGACGCACCCAAGGTATCGCCTGTCTGTCCACCTAAACGACGATGCAAATAAATCGCCAGTAACCCAATAACCAACAGCGTGATCACCAATGCCAACACACCAGGCACCCCAGCCAGCAGAGTAATCAACATCATCCCACTCAATAATGTTAACGCTGCCTGATGACCATTAACCCGGCCAATATAGAGATTTCCCAACCCACCTCCTTCACGGGCACAACGCTGGCGATACATTAACAACACAATCGCACTCCTGCCCGCTACTGACGCAGCGATTAAGGTCACCAACATCGGGACGTCATGCAGCGCTAATTCGCTCACGACCAGCACTTTCGTCAGAATAAGGAAGATCAACGCCAGCCCGCCGTTAGTTCCCAAACGGCTGTCACGCATAATCTCCAGCATTCTTTCCCGGCTACGGGCGGAAAACACGCCATCACAGGTATCCGCCAAACCATCAAGATGAAGCGCACCCGTTAGCAATGCCAGCACTAATACGTAACTTAATGCCGCCAGCGGCGCGCCACACCAAGGCGCAAGCAAGGTAAAAATAACCGCAGCAAGTGTACCGACGATCAAGCCGACAAATGGAAAACCGGCAATACCACGCACGTATTGATCCATTTCCACACCCTGTGTCCAGCGCGACGGAACGGAGATGCGAGTCATAAATTGCAAGGTGGCAAGAAACAGACGCAGATTCATTTAATTTTTACCTCAATCCCCGAGACCATCAGAAATACCTCACTGGCAGCTGCCGCCAGCCGCTGGTTAACCCTTCCTGCGATGTCACGGAAATGGCGCGCCAGTCTGTTTTCCGGCACGATGCCCATTCCCAGTTCGTTAGTAACCAGATAGATCGGTGAAGTCACGCCGGTACAAGCCGCTAACAGATCGCTAATTTGCTGCTGAATCTCCACCTCCAATACAGCAAAATCCATCTGTTCAGGTGAAGTCTCTCCAGCCTGATCAAATAATAGATTGGTAATCAATGTAGTAATACATTCAAGAATGACCGCTTCTCCCGGCTGGATTTGCGTGGTAATTACCGCACCAAGATCACGATAGCCCTCCCATGTACGCCAATGGGCCGGCCGGTTTTCACGGTGCAGTCGTATACGTTCAGCCATTTCGCTGTCTGTCACCACGGCTGTCGCAATATACAACACCTGCTCACTGGCTTGTGCCGCCAGTTTCTCCGCCAGCACACTTTTACCACTGCGAGCGCCGCCGGTAATCAAAATCACGGCACCGAACCTTGTTGATGGCTTTTCATACACTGATAAATTCGTTCTATATCCAGATGTTCACGCATGGCTTCTGCCAAAAGGTCAAACTGTGTCTGTTTGTAGTGGGCATAATCCAATGTATCTCCCTGATAAGCCATCAATCCTTTACGCTGACGCAAAGCATTAAGCAGAGCACGAGTAAAATGGGTACTATCGAACAGGCCATGAATATAACTGCCCATCACACTGCCCTCCCGATTGACCGCACCATCAAACCAACTGCCGGATTGACCGTTACGATCGGTAATACAGGCAAACGGTGTTGCATCCGTCCCCAATAACGAACTTCCCATATGAATCTCATAACCACGGACCGGTTGCTCAATGCAATCTGATAGCAACCCCGGCAACGCCATCAGGCAGCTACCGTTTACCCTGGTTGTCACTTTTTCATGGGCAAATCGGGTTTCCACATCCAGCAATCCAAGGCCATCCATCTGGTCAATACCCGATTCCACTCCATCGATAATCCGCTTCCCCAGCATTTGATAACCGCCACAGATACCGATAACCGGAATACCAGACTGATGTGCCGTCAACAGAGCATCCACAAATCCGTTCTGTCGCAGCCATCGCAGATCGCCCAGCGTGTTTTTGCTGCCAGGTAAGATAATCAGATCCGACGACTGCAACTCTGATGGCTGAGTCACATAACGCAAGCGAACATCCGGTTGCATTGCCAGTGCATTAAAGTCGGTAAAATTGGCAATGTAAGGCAAACGAACCACGGCAATATCCAGCGCCTTTTCGGCTGCACCATCGTATTTACCGGTTTGCAGCGCTACACCATCTTCATCTTCCAGGTCAATATTCAGCCAAGGCATCACGCCCAGCACAGGCACCCCGGTTAAGGCTTCAATCTGTTCAATACCCGGCTGGAGCAGGCTGATATCACCACGGAATTTATTGATGATCACCCCTTTGATCCGTGCTTTCTCCTCCGGCAGTAACAGTGCCAGCGTACCGTAAATGGCCGCAAATACGCCGCCGCGATCGATATCCGCCACCAACAGCACCGGTGCATCAACCATCTCCGCCATTCCCATGTTGACAATATCCCGATCACGCAGATTGATCTCCGCCGGGCTACCGGCGCCTTCCAGCACCATCACGTCATATTCACCGGCCAGACTGTGAAAAACTTCACAGATTTGCTGCTGCAAACGGGGCTTGTACTGGTGATATTCCACCGCATTCATGCTACAGGCCACTTTTCCCATCAACACAACCTGCGCCTTACAATCGCTGGTAGGTTTTAGCAATATCGGGTTCATTCGTACATCAGGTTCTATACCCGCCGCTTCCGCCTGAAAAATCTGCGCCCGCCCCATCTCTTCACCGTTAGCAGTGATACCAGAATTCAGCGCCATATTCTGTGACTTAAACGGCGCACAGCGATAACCATCCTGAACAAAAATACGGCATAATCCCGCCACCAATATGCTTTTTCCAACATCGGATGCCGTACCTTGCAGCATTAAAGACAGACTCATATGTCATTTCCTTAATTATTACGCTGACGTAGCAGAGCAAAAAGTTGCTCCTCAGTTTTACACAATGGCAACCCCAGTTCGCTGTGGATCTTAACCAACCAAGGCTGCACCAATCCGGCAGCCTGCAACTGTTCATGTTGCAGAAAGACCTCAGCAGTTTCACCTGCACAGACCAATTTACCGTGGGATAGTACGTACAGATAATCACAGACGTTGTAGATTAAATCGATATCATGGCTGGAAATAATCACCCGTTTTCCTTCTGCCACAATACGTTCGATGATAGCGATCATATGTTGTCGGCCAGAAGGGTCCAACCCGGCGGTCGGTTCATCCAACAGCAGATATTCCGCCTCCATCACCAATGCCCCCGCTATCGCGACACGCTTTTTCTGTCCATGACTCAGATGTTGGATTGGCTTATGACGGAATTCATGAGCATCCACCAGCGCCAGCGCCCGTTCAACACGCTGCGCAATCAGCGCCTCATCAATGCCAAGATTACGTAAACTGAAAGCGATATCACTGTCGATATCGGTATAGAAAATTTGCTGTTCCGGATCCTGAAATACTGTCGTCACCCGCTGGCGCAAGGCCCGCAAATGGGCTTTACCATAACCAATAGGCTGGTCTTGCCATAAAACCTCACCCTGTTGGGGACGCAGAATGCCGCTCAGATTCATAAACAACGTGGATTTGCCGCAACCATTCGCCCCTAACAGGCCGGTAACGGCATGTCGGCTAAAATCCATGGTCAAATTCTGTAAGACGGGCTCATCCTGATAACTGAAACTTAACTGTCGGGTAGCTAACATCGGAATCCTGTCCTTACAGGTGAAAATTCCCCTGATAAAGTTTGATATCCAGCGAAACGATCATTTGCTGATAACGGATCATCACACGTGTAAATAGCATACTAACTAACATTGCCAGTGAACGGTAGCCACTTCCCAACGACGTGTAACCAAACCGCAGGGATTGCGCACGATGGATCGCCGCTGCCTCATCAATAAAAATAAAGATAAAACGCCAAGTCAGCAGGATCTGTTCCGTTAATAGATCCGGGACATGACAACGTTTCAACAGTTGGATCAATTGTGGAAACGGGGTATTAAGTACAAACCAGAAGGTAGCCGCCAATGCGGCCAAGCTGCGCCACATTGTCTGATTGGCCGTGGTCAACCCTGCTTTATCAATACCGAACCAAAACTGCCCTGCCTGAACGCCCCACCACAGGGCGTCCGGCTGACGGGAAACTGATAGCACAATGGCTATCAGTCCCACCAATAAGAATGATAACGGTACAGACAACCAAAGCAGATAGCGACGTGGCCCGATCCGCAACAGATAGCAGGTCAGCGCCGCAATCACCAGCAATAGCAATGCCTGGTAGCGCGGCGGGCTGATCATCGCCAGTAGCAGAAACAAGCCATAGAGCGCCAGTTTTGCCATCGGATCAACCCGCCGCCAGCGGCTTTGATAACTTAGTCGATCAATTCCCAACATGTTCACTGCGTTTACTCCGGTAGTAACCCAGAATATAGAAGATCACCGCGGCTCCTAATGAGCCTTGCAGGGTGAACAGCAAACTTTCAATCTCTCCGCTAGCCGGCTCATACAGCGGCTGGAACCAGGGTTCATAGTCTGGAGCAGTGACCTGAATCAGGGCTTCTGCTTCTCCATCAGCTCCGCCATATTCGCCTCCGTGGTTAATGAAGAACGGCAGAATAACCAACGCGATTAGCAGTACCAGCAAGGTAATGGTCTTTTTCATGTTAATGACTCCTGACGTGGATAAGATGACGTTTAGTTAACTGATCGTAAATCAGTACGGTGAGCAAACCTTCCGCAATTGCAATCGGGATCTGAGTCAGGCAGAACACACTCATAAACTTAACGATAGAACCGCTAATACCGAATTCAGGCTCTGGGAAAGCCACGCCCAACTGCACCGACGTGACGAAATAGGTCACCAGATCCGCGATCATGGCACAGAGGAACACGGCAACATCACGCCGGAATCCGATTTTATTAGCCAAACGCCAGACCCAATAACCCACAACCGGACCAAGCACGGCCATTGACATACCATTAGCGCCAAGGGTTGTCAGACCACCATGCGCCAGTAGCAGCGCCTGAAATAACAGTACAATAACCCCAAGTACTGCAACGACCGAAGGACCAAATAAGATCACCGCCAGACCTACCCCAGTCGGATGAGAGCAGCTACCAGTAACTGATGGAATTTTCAATGCGGACAGCACGAAAATAAATGCCCCACACAACGCCAGCAGCACTTTCTGGTTACTGTCATCACTGACAATCTGCCTCAATCGTACCAACCCCATAAACAGACAAGGCAAAAACAGAACCCACCAGGCCAATGCCCAAACCGGAGGCAAAAAACCTTCCATAATGTGCATGGCAAAGGCTTGCTCCGGCACCAGCATCAACAAGACTGCCATTGCCAACCCGGTCAACGAGAGTTTCTTTAGCTGTTGTTCCATAATCTACTCCTTGGTATGCCATTGTTTATTCACCAAAATGGTGGAGAAATAGGGTAGCGGCTGATCAGCCGCTACCTGATCCAGACAACGCCAGCACTGCTCACCCGGCAATGAAGCATCTGCCATCAGCAGGGCATGTTCGAATAAATTCAAGCGTGCCAACAACGCACGCACGGTGGCAAAACGGTTATAAACTTTCATCAGCACGACACAATCATGGGCTTGCAATGCCTGTTCTAACTCAGCTTCCGACGCAGTACAGGACATGACCGCCATTGATTGCTGCTCCATGGCAAGCGGCAATACGGTTCGTGCGGCAATAGCGGCAAAAGAGGTGATACCCGGCACAATTTCCAGCCATTCCTGCCTGCCAATACGCGCCAGCAAAAAGACCCAGGTACTGAACAACATTGCGTCACCCAATGTGATAAACCCAACTTGCCGCCCCTGTGCCACTTCATCTTTCAGTTGTTGCGCCACTTCATCCCATACCGCCTGTTTTTCTTCGCCGTTACTGCTCATCGGGAAATGACAGGTGCGAATTTCAGTGTGGGGTAACAGGTATTCACGCACGATAGAGAACGCCAGACTATCTCCGCCTTTACGCCCGGCGGGTGCATAAAGCACATCAAGGCGGGCAAGTATCCGGGCGGCCCGTACGGTAATCAAATCACTGGCGCCAGGGCCGACGCCCATGGCATAAAGTCTTCCCTTCATCACGCCACCTCCCGCTGATCTAACTGCAACGCGGCGTTCAAGTGTTGAACAAACATTTGGCGAATCAACGGGTTTTCACCTAATCCCTGTAACCAGGATTGCGTGCTGATCCCAACGGCTTCCAACTGAGAACGCCAGGAGTCCGGCTCGTCGGATGCCATATCGTTGATTGCATGATCGCCGGCCACCAGCATTAATGGCATCAAATGTACCTTACGCACGGACTGCCGCCGCAAACGGATGATGAGATGGCCGATTTCCGGGTAACTTTCCACCGCTCCCACCAACGCCGGAAAATTAAGTGAACTCATCAGGTGATCAAGGCACGCGTAGACAGAAAACGCATGATGACTGGTGCCGTGTCCCATAAACACCACGCGCTCATCCGCAGCCAATGGCGGCATCTGATTTTCCAAGGCAATAAGCAGTTGTTGATAATCGGCAAAACTGTTAAGCAACGGCGTACCCACAACCAAACGCTGGAAACGCTGATTAAAGGCACTCACTTCACTGACGATCTTCTCATATTCGTCACCGTTGATAACATGCAGAGACTGAATAGCCACATCTTGATAACCTTCATTGACCAAACGCTCCAGCGCCTGACGTGGGTTATCCACCTGTAGGCCATCACGTTTTTGCAATTTGCGGATGATCATTCCTGAAGTGAATGCACGATACAGATCACGATCAGGGTAAGCAGCCGACAATTGCCGCTCACAAGCCTCAATATTCTTTTGCCGGGTCTGCGGATAACTGGTACCAAAGCTGATGATTAACAGTGCTTTTTTCATTTTATTGCCCTCGTTGTTCCTGCCATTGGGTCAGGTGTTGGACAAACTCATCCAGCGAACTAATCTGCTCTCCTTCATCTGCCTGTAAGGTCTGTGCGGGACGGCACACAACAATACAGGGAATATTGAGTGCCAGGCAGGGAGCCACTTTCTGTTGATATCCCCCCTCAGCACCGGACTCTTTAGTGATCACGACATCAGGGTGGCAAAACTCATACAACGCATGATTGAATTCAGCCGTGAATGGTCCACGCAATGCGATAATATGATCGACCCCCAACCCCAGAGCCTCACACTGAACCAGTACCTCAGCCGTCGGCAATACCCGTACCAGTAAGGTTTTTTCCGGCAGTAAACGCTGATACAGCGCCAGTTGTTTACTGCCGGTGGTCAGTAATACCCGCGGCCCCAGAGTCCGGGCAACGTCGCAAGCAGCCTCCACACTATCGACTTTGTGCAACAATGGGTGATTCAGTAAGTCAATTTCACTGGGACGTTGATAACGGGTAAACCGCAGTGACAATTGGCGACAGGCGGCGATCACGTTGTGAGTTAACACGTCTGCGTAAGGATGCGACGCATCAATTACCCAACCTACCTGATGCTGATCAAAATAGTGCACCATCGCCTCGGCATCCATTCGCCCCACCATCACCTCTCCCTGAATATCACCCGCCAGTTGCCTCCCGGCATCGGTAGCAACAGAGAGGCAGTAACGCGCTCCTGCCGCGTCCAGTGCCCGGCAAATCAGCCGGGCGTCACTAGTACCACCGAAAACATGGATAGCCGGATGGCTCATAGCTCATACCCCCGTGGCGTGATCATCAGTCCATCACGGCAATAGGTTGTATGATTGCCAACGATCACCAGACTGGTCATATCCACCGGTGAAAAGTCCATCTCGCCGAAAGTGGTAATCCATTTATCCTGCTTTTTACGCCCGGCGGCTTTTACCACCCCCACCGGCGTATGCGGGTCTTTCCATGGGCTCATAAGTTCAAACGCTTTGGCAAGGTGCCCTTCACGGCCACGACTGCGTGGGTTATAGAAACAAACAACAAAGTCGGCCTGCGCTGCGGCAATAACACGTTTTTCAATCACCGGCCACGGTGTCAACAAATCGCTCAAGCTGATATGACAAAAATCGTGCATTAACGGTGCCCCCAGTAACGTAGCCGCAGCAATGCTGGCAGTGATCCCGGCCACCAGTTTGACCTCAAGATCGCACTGTTGCTGACAAACCAACTCCAGCACTAAACCAGCCATGCCGTAGATCCCCGCATCCCCGCTGCTGATCAACGCCACTTTACGACCGGATAACGCCAGATCAATCGCTGTCTGGCAGCGTTCAATCTCCTTACACATTCCAGTCTTAATCACTTCTTTATCCATCGTCAGATGTTTGACCAAATGGGTGTAGGTTTTATAGCCGACAATAATTTCGGCTTCGCGGATCGCCGCAATGGCATCCTGCGTCATCATAGATTCATTGCCTGGCCCAATGCCGATTACGGTTAACATAATTGTGATACCCCCAAAGTGATAGTGACGCCCTGCTGACGCAAGGTCCGGCCAACCAGTTTTCCTTCGCTCATCAACCAGGCGACAGGTTGTGAAACACTGCCAACCCCCACCGTCCGGCGGACAAAATCAGAAGCGGGAAAACGTTGTTCATGGCGACTTAATTCATTAACACTGAACAACTTAAACGGTACACGCCAACGCTGTGCAAGCTGATTCAACGCCGGCTCATCCTTCTTGATGACAACACTGCCGATGGCACTCAGGGCCATCAGATCAAAATGATTTTCCGCCATCTGCTGCTGCAATAACTCAACCAGTGTTTGTAGCGGGGTGTCCCGACGGCAGCCGATCCCGGCCACAACACGTTTCGGCACCAGTTTATAAACCGGCAGAGGTAGTTCGGGCAGTGAATCGCGCAACGTGACACATACCAGCACATCCAGCTCCGGCAATGCCGCCAGACTCGCTACCGAGACAAAACCACGGGTATCAAAATGTTCACGTTCGTTAAGCAGTGATTCATCCCACCACAGCCCGACTTTCTGACCACTGACCAGCATTTGGTTGACCACTTTCACCACATGGCGAAAATCCTGCATATCCGCGTTTAACTGAGTGGCAAGAGTATCCAGCGCCGCCACCCCATTGATATCCGTAGCGGTAGTAATCACCGGATCGGCCCCCAGCAGTTCCGCCAGATAATGAGTCAATGCATTAGCGCCACCCACATGACCGGATAGCAAACTGATGACATGCCGACCACGTTCATCAATCACCACCACCGCCGGATCATGCATTTTGTCGTTTATCAGTGGCGCAATCATTCGTACAGTGATCCCCAGCGCCGCAACCACCACTAGCGCCGAATAATTCTTGAATGCCCCACGCAAGGTGTCGCCAAAACTGCCATTAAAAGGAATAAATCCCGGCTCCAGCAGCTTTTCACTGGTAAAACAGGTCAGCGGCAGATGCGTTCTCAACCTTCGCACCAATCTGACCCCGCCCGGAGTCAAACAGAACACCGCGATCGATTCATGCCCGGCGATATTCATGGCTAAACCCCGCATCGTAGAGCCTGGAATAGTGATATTCCTCTCCCAGGAAAGCACCGACCAGAATCAAAGCGGTTTTACGGATACCCGCTGCCTGTACTTTTTCGGCGATATCGGCCAGCGTACCGCGCACGGTACGACTGTCAGCCCAAGTTGCCTTGTATATCACCACGACCGGTGTTGTGACCGGGTAACCACCAGCTTGAAGACGTACAACCACATGTCTCATCTTCTGCACAGAAAGATAAATCGCCATTGAAGTCTGATGAGCGGCAAAGGATTCCAACTGTTCGAGCGGAGGCACCGGTGTACGTCCTTCAATCCGGGTGATAATCAGGCTTTGCGACACTTCCGGTACGGTGTACTCCACCCCTAACTGCGCCGCCGCGCCAAGAAAAGCACTGACACCCGGCACCGAGACAAAACCAATGCCGGCATCAGTCAGAGCTTCCCCCTGCTCACGGATAGAGCCGTATAACGAGAGATCACCGGTTTGCAATCGAACCACCAATTTACCCGCATGTACACCATCCACCATTAGTGCAACAATCTGTTCCAGCGTCAGACCGGCGCTGTCATGGCATTCAGCTTCCGGCGGACAGTAATCCAGCAGTTCGGTGTTAATCAATGAACCGGCGTAAACCACCACCTGCGCCTGCTGCAATAAACGATAGCCTTTCAGGGTGATCAACGCCTTATCACCCGGCCCGGCCCCCACAAACCAGACTTTCCGAGGATCAAAATGTTCAGACATCGATCTTCTCCTTGTAACAGGAAATCAGATAAGTCGGATTATTCGGCTTAAAATAGTGACCGCTGCCAAGTGATGCCAGAGTAGACGCCTGTAACTGTATGCACTCCAAATCACTTATCTGACACGTCCGCAAATGTACCAGCGCGTCATTCAGGTTATTCAGCAAAATGAACGTCAGCACCAGACGGCCACCGGGGTACATGTGATCCAGCGCCCAGTCGATCAGTGCCGTCAATTGCCCCCCACTGCCGCCAATAAATACCGCATCTGCCATTACATCCAATGCCAACGGGGCCTCTCCGGCGATGATCGCCACATTATGACAACCCAGCCGTTGACGATTCTCCCCAATCAAAGCCAGAGCAGCAGGGTTACGTTCAATAGCGGTGACCGTCAGCGCCGGGAATCGCAGCGCCGCCTCCAGCGCCACGCTGCCGGTACCCGCTCCCACATCAATCAACTGGCTGGCATGATTCAATACCAGCCGCTCCAATGCCAGTGCACGAACCGGCTCTTTGGTCATCGGTACTTTCTGTCCGCGTAAAAATTCGTCATCTCTCATAGGATCACCACCACGTTCATGTCATAGTCAGTCGCCACCGCTTCTGGCCGCAGACGGTGAATACGCTCATCAGGCAAAGAGAGGTTTTCACCAATAATCAATGTACGGCTCAGGCCACGCGCAATAATGGCCTCCGCAATTGCCCACGGGCCGACGCGCCCATCAGTTACCATCGCTACTTTGTCATGTTGCAGAATCCAGTCGAAATCCGGGGTACGCCCGTGACTGCTGGTCAGATAGATATCGTTCATATCCAGCGCCGCTTTGGCACACAGATACTGAATTGAACTGATACCCGGAATGATGCGCAGATCATCTGCGGTAAAATATTCAGACAACAATTTGCCGATGCCATACAACAACGGATCACCGGACGCCAATACCACAATATGACGTGTACTGTTGTTCTGTAGCCAGATCAGCAAACTGGCAAGATCGGCATCCAGTACGCGGGTTTCATGGGTGATACCGCTGAATATCTCCAGGTGACGCCTGCCACCGACCAGTACCTCCGCGTCAGTAATATAGTGTTGTGCCTGTGGCGTCAGATACGCCGTATCACCGGGACCAATACCCACGACAGTGATCATCGCATCTCCTCCAAAATGTCATTCAATGGACGGCTGGTGCCGAGGACCTGATTATCAAAGGAGAACATAATGGCGTCACAGCGCGGTGGGTTAACGGCAAAACGCAGCATCTCACTCATCCGTTCACAAATACGTTCGGCAATACGGTCATAAACCGCTTGCAAGCCGTGTTCCGCAATCAGCTCTATTGCCGCTTCCGTGGTATCGCAGTGATTAACCTCCAACAACAGTGCCTGCGGCGCGCCCATCAGGGCCAGATAGGCAATCAATGTTTCCATGCGGCCATCAGCAATGTGACTGTGGGTATGAAAAATCCCAGCGGCTACCTTCACCAGCTTGCCGGGATGCCCTACCAGCATGATATGGCGGAAGCCAAGCCGAACCGCTTCCTGCAACATGTAGCCGACAAAGTTACTCATCGTCACCACCAACTGACCATCAAGCCCCAATTGTTCACGCACAAAACGCTCGCCGTGATTGCCGGGAACCAGAATGACCTTTTCAGCTCCTGCTGCACGTTTCATTTCCAGCTCTATCGCCAGTGAACGTTTCCAGCTCTCCTCCGACATTGGCGTGACAATACCGGTGGTCCCAATAATGGAAATACCGCCAAGTATTCCCAACTTGCCGTTGTAGGTTTTCTTTGCCCGCTCTTCGCCTTCCGGTGCAAAGATCTCCACTTCCGCTCCCCGCATGGGGCCAATAGCCTCCCGTACCGCTGCCTCAATAGTCTGACGTGGTGTACGGTTAATGGCGGCACTGCCTACCGGCAACCCGACACCTTTGCGGGTAACCGTACCAACACCTTCTCCGCCGCTCAGATGGATTTCACCGTGATCGCATAGCGTGACACGAGCAAAAATCAACATGCCATGAGTCGCATCCACATCGTCGCCACCATCTTTACGGATAGCAGCCGTCGCCTGTTGGCCTTCAATCAGTGGCTGTTCGACGTTAAGGCGTAATGTCACGCCGGAAGGGGTAACAATAGAAACATGGTCAATAACTTGCTGACGCAACACCATCAATGCGGCAACCTTGGCGGCAGCAGTAGCACAGGAACCGGTGGTATAACCTTTGCGATATTGCTTACCGTTATGCCAGATGCTGTCTAATTGCATCGTATCGCTCATTATGCCTCCCGCAACCGGTACAGAATGGCATTGATAATCGCCGCCGCGATATTACTTCCGCCTTTACGGCCTGCGGCGGCGATATAAGGCAATTCGCTTTGCATCAACGCCGCTTTCGATTCTGCCGCGCCGACAAACCCGACCGGCACCCCGATCACCGCCAATGGCGAAGCCCGCCTTTCCAGCAAGCGGAACAGCGCTGTCGGAGCATTACCGAACACGAATATTTTGTCGCCCTCCTCAGCCAATGCGACATCCACCGCTGCCATAGAACGGGTAATACCCTGCGCTTTTGCCATCGTAACCACTCGCGGATCACTGACATAACAACGGCATTCACAGCCCATCTGCTGTAACAACGTCTTGTTGATACCGGACTGAGCCATCGTGGTATCGGTATACAGAATGCACCCCCGGCGCAATGCCTCAGTAATACGGGTCAGCACATCCGGTGAAAACCATAAAATATCCAGCCAATCAAAATCTGCGGTAGTGTGGATCACCCGTTTAATCACCGCTTCCTGCATCTCATCAACAAAACGATAATCGGGGCGTTCACAGGCAATAATATCGCCAATGATTGCGAAACTATTCTGTTCAATTTGCTGAGGTTTCTGGAGATAGTTCATATTCGTTGCCCTTTTCTAAGCTATTCCGACCAACAGTAAGTGCAGCAACGCAAACAACAGTAAGGCCAGTTGCGAAGCTATCATCATCAAGTGGATAGTGAGCGGGATATCCGTCAGCGCGATTTCACGGCGTTCATCACCAATCCAGGGTTTATCTACCCGTTCACCAAAGTAGTCATTCGGGCCGCCAAGGCGAATACCCAAGGCTCCGGCAACTGTCGCTTCAGACCAGCCACAGTTAGGACTGGCATGTTGATAACGATCGCGCCAGCCAATACGCAGGGCCTGACGAAAATCAACCCGAATGAACCAAGCCGCTGCACTCAGCAACAGCCAACTCAGCCGTGCCGGTAACCAATTTGCCAAATCATCCATACGGGCGGAGACATACCCAATCGCGCGATATTTCGGCGTTTTATATCCCACCATTGAATCAAGGGTATTGACCGCTTTGTAAGCCATTGCCAACGGCGCACCGCCAATCATCAGGAAAAAGAGTGGCGCAATAACGCCGTCAACGCTGTTTTCCGCCACCGTCTCCACCACTGCACACGTGATTTGCGGCTTATCCAGTTGAGAAGTATCGCGCCCGACAATCCATGACAATTGCCGGCGACTCTCATCCAAAGAACCCTGCTGTAACACACCATGTACCGCCAGAGCGGCATCACTCAGACAACGGCCAGCCAACAGGGTATAAATCATCCATACTTCGGCCAACCAGCCGATCCAGGGGTGAATGCAGTTCATCAACCATAAACATCCCCAACTCACCAGCCAGGTCAAGCCAACAACGACTACCCACAACACGGCTCCACCAACTTTCAATGCTCGTTCATTGCGACAACAACGCCGGATAACCCGTTGCACCCATGAAATCAGATGACCGATCCAACGTACCGGATGAGGCCAATGTGGCGGATCACCCAGCCAACTATCGAGCAAGAAAGCAGCGAACCAAGCGGCAAGTGTCACAATAGTCTCCTCGCATACATCAACCAGCGATCAAGCAGACCAGGGCGCTGGGCAAAATGGATATGAAGGTAACTGGCCAGTGTTTGCTGTACCTGATAGCCCCCCGCCCATTGCTGGATTGCCATACCATCACGCCATTTCGTGCAATCAAAAACCGAAGGTACCGAACTGATAAAATCGGAATAGTGAAACTCGTGGCCGCGTAAAACTTCGCCCGCAGCGGCCAGCAACGTACTGCAACGGGCTTTGGCCTGACAGTAACCAAAGCGCATCAGCCGTGTCCCCATACGGCTTTCTCCCGGCAAAATGCCGGCCATCTGGTGACGTGCCCCTTCTCCATCGGTCAATGACTCGCCAAGGTACATCAGGCCACCGCATTCAGCATAAAGGGGAACCTGACGATAATGCGCATCCTGTAAAGCTTTCCGCATAGCACTATTGGCGGCCAATTGAGCGGCATAGATTTCCGGGTAGCCACCGCCCAGATAAATCATCTGACAATCAGGCAGGCGGCGATCATGTAGTGGGCTAAAACGGTGGATACGTACCCCTGCCCGTTCCAGCATTTCCAGATTATCCGGATAATAAAAGTTAAAAGCTTCATCATCCGCCAATGCCAGCGTCAGGCCGTCAGCCAGTGCGGGATCAGGCAATGATGGCGCCTCACCTTCCGGTGAAACAGGACAGTCACAAAGCGCCAACAGACGATCAAGGTTGATATATGTTTCAACCTGTTGAGCCAACCGCTGCCAGCGGGCATCATCAGCAACCTGTTCCTGAGCCGGAATAAGACCAAGATGGCGGGACGGCAACGACACATCTTGCATAACGGGCAAACGCCCCAGCACCGGAACACCACAATAATGTTCAATAGCACTACGGATGAGTTCGAAATGATTTTCAGAATTGACGCGGTTAACAATAACGCCCGCAATTGTCAGAGAGGGATCAAAACGACAAAAACCCAGAACAGTAGCCGCAACAGAAGTGGATACTGCCTTACCATCTACCAGCAAAATCACCGGACATCCCAACTGTTTCGCCATTGCAGCGCTACTGCAATAATTCGGGTTCGTACCATAACCATCATACAACCCCATCACACCTTCGATGACGGCCACATCAGCATGGCGCATATGCTGATTATAAAGACCGTTTAAAGTTGCTGTTGGCAGCATAAACGCATCAAGATTGCGGGATGCCACGCCACACACCGCGCTGTGCCAGCCGCTGTCCAGATAATCCGGCCCCACTTTAAACGGCTGGACAGCCAACCCGCGCAGCCTCAACGCCCGCAAAATGCCAAGGGTAACCGTGGTCTTACCGCAACCACTCCCCGTACCTGCAATAACAAACGCCTTCTTGCCTGACTGTTGCATAAAAAATTCCCGATATATCGACCGAGAATAGGTGTCAACAAGACGTGCCTGACGCAGCATCAGCACTGCACACATCCATTGGATGACAACCCGCTTCCCTCCGAAGGAGTTGAATGTCTCATACCTGTCAGGTCGGTCTTCTGGCTTAGCGTCATCCTTCCCCGCCACCTTCCCAGTCATTCCGACCAGTGGCATCAGCGGAGTTGTCAGCATCACAGCAGCGGGGGCTGCGGAGGATTTTCACCCCCTTCCCAACCACACCCATTGAGGTGCAGTATTAACCCGACAGCGGTTTATTTATTTTTAACGGGACTATTTACTAAGTTATTAGATGGCTAATGATATATATCCTTTGACATTATAATAACCTTATTAACCCCATTGAATTAAGATGCGAATTAAATATATATTCTTCACATCAAGAAGACGGTTGGATTTATTATTTTCGACGATAAATTTATACGACTTATAACAAAAACCACCGCCAATCTGGTAACAAAGATAGTAACAACACCACAACAGCTTAATCGTTGATCATAATCAACTATCTATTCATATCATATAAGTTTATGATGCAGCTTGTCATAAAATAGCTTCCTACACCCTCTGTATAACCAAATCACAATGAGAGCTGCCGATGTTATTAGATACCACTGTACCCCGCATTCTTGGTGCCTGTTTTTATTACTCACCGCAATCAGAACAAGTCCGTCCGCTAATTCCATTGCTTACAGATATTGATAAATTATTTCCCTGGTCGGATAGCGGAAAAATAGGAAACCTGACGAAAAAAATCGCTGCTCTGCCGGCGGGATCCCTGCAATATGACTATTCCATCCTGTTCGAAGGACAAGGAGCCATGCCAGCGCCGCCTTGGGGATCCGTTTATCTGGACAGAGAAAACCTGTTATTAGGTGAAAGCACATTGGCTTACCGGGAATTTCTGGCGCAACAAAATATGATCATCTCCAGTAAACAACGGGAACCGGAAGATCAATTCGGCCTGATGCTGCTGGCCCTGGTTTATATTTTGGAACAAGGACATAAACCTGCTGCGCGTACACTGCTGGAACAGCACTTACTGCCGTGGGCATATCGTTATCTGGAACTGACTGAAGAAGCCAAACTGGAAAATGATTTTTATCCCATTTTAGCGACTATTGCTATTGACTATTTAAAAACACTTCAAACTGAACTGGAATTAATTCCGGCAAAACCAGAATTATTTCGCTAACATTTTTATTATTCCTCAATCAATGCTCCGGGTGAGAAATTAAGTAACAACTAACAAACTCACATTCTCCCGGAGCTTAAATCCTATTTAATCAATTCATCATTTATAACGACGAAATTATATCAGAAAAGCCCTTATCGTTAGCTTTCGTTCCATTGAACGTTATAGCCCTATTGCCGTATATAAAACTGTTCAGCTGATTTTTATGTTATTTATTATTGGGTAAGGAACACCGGCACCCAATAGAATGATTTTATGCGCTAAAAAAAATGTTTATTAACTCATAAATTAGTAAGCATTAAATACCCCAATAAGAGGATTTATTAAAATCCTAAAAAAAGATTAGCAATAAACATCATTTTATTGAACGTCTGTTTTCTTTACATGGAAATATTAAAAATGTAAACAACCTGAGGTCAAAATATGAAAAAAATATTTTTAGCTACTCTTATTACAGGGATTGTGTCAACAAATTGCTTCGCACAAACACTCCCTGAAAGCAAAAATGAGCATATTGCTCATCAGCAATACAACACCAGAAACGAAGCTCCGCTATTAAAATCGACCGATCCGGGTGCAGATAGATTTAAGCATGTTGGAAAATTAAGAACGAATGGCCTCTGTACCGCCACACTCATTGCCGGCTCAGAAAAACCGGATGCCAATCAACAGGCGCTTATTCTCTCCGCAGGCCATTGTCTTGACGATACCTTAGACACAAACGAAGTCATTATTGATCAACCCGCCGGTCCTGGTTGGACATTTACACCAAATTACTTTATTGACTTGATCGATAAACATCAACCTGTTGATATTGATAAAGTTTTGTACGCAACCATGAAAGGCGGTGACCTGGCGGTTTTCAGACTGAAAGCAACTTATGGAGAACTGGCAAAGCGTGGAATACTGCCGGTGACATTACAAAAAGAACTTAAACCATCAGGTCAGGCCGTTGAACTTGCTCATATACCTGTCAATGGTGTAGAGAGCGATAAACGTTATCTGCGATATTCCGACTGCCACATCCTTGGAGAAACACCGCTCCTGTATGAACATGTGTGGAATTGGGCGCCAAGTGTTTCTGTGGATTGTGCTGGTGTTTCTGGGGGAACCTCTGGTTCACCGGTCATATTGAAAAACCAATCTAAGATAATTGGCGTATTAAATACCACCGTCACACCGGGTTACAGTGGTTGTGGGCTTGGCCGGCCGTGTGAATTAGTCGATGATAAAGGTTACTCGCGCGAAAGTGCCAGTTACTATATGCCTGTTGACAAAATTGCACGTGCACTTACCCATGATGGAAAACTGGATTTAAATAAACTTGACGATGGCAAAGGAATCACCATTAGAGCCAGTGGTCCTCTTATTACTCAGAGTACCGTTAATGGCAACGCTGCCACATGGAATTTACGACTTGGTGAAGATGGTTTTGACAAAATCCGCTATAAAAAAGGACTTGCGAGTAATACTGATTGTTCAAACCCTAAAGGATACAGCAAACCCTTCTCAGTCACTGAGCAACCGCTGGATAAACTCCTGACACCTTCTAAAGAAGGAGTTTACACAATGTGTGTTATTGGACGACATGCTGAAAATAAACGCTGGCAGGACACATCTTACGCGTCAGTAAAATTACGTGAAATTGATAACACTCCTCCGTCAATAAAACCAGCCATAAGATTAGTTTTTGAAGCAGAGGACAGATGGGTTGTTAATCCTATATTTAATCAATGGGAAATTGTTGACTTACGTATAAAATCAGGTCCTCTGGAATCTACAAAGTGTGACGATCACACCGGATATTCTATCTATAGAAGAATACCGATTTCTCTTATGAAGAAAGATTCCCCAGTACGCTTCTGTGTATATGGTTTAGATCAGGCGGGTAATAAAGGTCCGATAGATTATCGTGATTTTGGTGTTAAGAAATAAGTTTTTAAAATCGGCCAGCGTTTGCTGGCCTTTTTTGTTTTTACTGATAAATATAAAAAGGTTCAGAGTTACCGGTTCTGATATAGTTGTCTAATCCTAAACAAAACATACAAGACTCTAGATAATGTCGTCATGAAGAATATCTGCTATGAGCATCGTCCATTTCATATATAGAATTGTTTGACAATGAGCACACCTTCACACCGTCGCCATGATATTTCAGCACCTGTTTGGGACTGACTTGAACCTCATTTGCCTGGCCGAAAAGGCGCATGGGGGCGTGAAGCCCACGATAATCGATTATTTATCAATGCGGTGTTTTGGATTTTACGAACAGGGGCATCTTGGCGAGATTTGCCCCCGATTATGGCGGCTGGGAAAACACTCACCGTCGATTTTGCCGGTGGCGGGATAAAGGCATAGGGGCGGTTGACGTTTTGAGAGGAATTTTTAAATGAAACACCCAGAAAACTGTTAAAACTGTTAACTGCGGTTGACAACACAAAAGGCTGTATTATACTCAGTATTATAGAAATAAATGAGGGGTAAAATGATTAAAGTAAATCGAACACCCGAAGTAGAGAGATGGTTAAAATCTTTGAAAGACAAAACCGCAAAAGCAAAAATCATTATAAGAATTGATAGAATGAAAGAGGGTAATTTCGGAGATGCAGAACCTATTGGAAATGGAATATCAGAATTAAGAATTCATCAAGGGAAGGGATACAGGGTATATTTTACTAATAGGAATAATGAAATAGTTTTGTTGCTTTGTGGTGGCGATAAAAATACACAACAACAAGATATCAAAAAAGCAAAAGAAATAGCTAAAGAATGGGGATTTTGACATGAATAAAGAGCTTAAAGAGTTTGATGTTGTTGAGTTTTTACATGATGATGAAGATATTCAAGCCTATTTAAATGCAGCGATAGAGGAAAACGATACTAAATATTTATTTATTGCATTAGGCAATATTGCAAGAGCAAAAAATATCAGCCAGCTATCAAAACAAGTTGGAATGAGTAGAGAGGGTATTTATAAAGCACTTTCTGGAGAAGCAAACCCTACATTTAATACAGTGTTTAAAATAACGAAAGCGTTGGGTTTAAAATTACATTTCACAGGGGCTTAATTGCCCCGTTTTTTCAATAAGTCGGATATTTGGGGTCATATAAAGCACACTACGTGCGTTCTGCCGCTGGTTAATAGCTTCTTGGCCGATTCGATCTTGCTGCTGGTCATTTTGGGCTTGCGCCTACCCTTCACCTTGCCTTCAGAGGTTGTAAGCCGGACAATGGCATTCGGTTAAATTCTTATAACTGGGCTCCATAAGATGTACACGAAACGTCAACAACTGCCAGGTAACTTTCTAATTGATTCTAGTTATAACACTTCCTGTGAATTGGAATACCCCATAGTTTACCAATATATGTGATTTATTTTGGTTACTTTTTACACAAAACAAGATTATTATTTAATCACTTGTAATACTGTCCTCTATAATCGTCATTTTGGTTATTTATTGATACGCGGATAGGTCTGATTTTTACCATTTTTAATCCCGTTTAATGCTCTGGCAGGCTGACTTAGTAAACATTGCTGTCAGTTC